>CAYGOW010000319.1:0-4728 GCA_964351425.1 uncultured Roseivirgaceae bacterium | reverse complement strand
AGGTGTTTCAAACACAGCGAGCAGTTATCATTGAAGACCTGGAATCACAGAAAAAGAAATCTTCCATTGAGAAGGGCCTTGTCGGTATGGGGATTAAAAACATTGGCATTGCACCATTGATCAACAATGGAAAAGTACTGGGGATGCTGGAGTTGGCCACACCCAACCCGGGACAACTCAATACAATGAATGCCGGAAAACTGGTCAATGTATTGCCCATGTTTCCCTCGGCCATTGAGCGGGTGCTTGGTGACCTGCAGGTTGAAGTTCGGGCGTTGATTCAAAAAGAATGTACTGCGATTCATCCAAGTGTGGAATGGAAATTCATTGAAGAAGGGTTTGCCCTGATTCGAAATAAGTCCGGCAATAAAAAACTTGAAATGCCGGAAATTGTCTTTGAGAAGGTTTTCCCGTTGTTTGGAATGAGCGATATCCGCAACTCTTCTGTATTCCGAAACGCGTCTATCCGTGAAGACCTACAGGCCAATCTTCATGCAGCGGAAGAGGTCCTGAGTGCTTTATATCACCACAAGCAGATGTACATTTTCAACGAATTGAAATTCCGCGTAGAAAAAGAACTGGCTCGGATAAGCAACGGACTCGCTTCAGGTGACGAAAGTAATATTCTTGATTTTATCAGAAACGAAGTAAATACGGCTTTAAAATTCTATCGTCATGCAGAGCCGGAAATCAAGAACATCGTAAAAAAATACTTTGATCAGCTGGACCCGGATTTTGGCGTTATATACCGTAAAAGGCGATCCTTTGAAGACAGCCTGACCCGCGTCAACGAAACAATAGCCAATTATATCGAAGAGGCTGAAAAATCAGCACAGGATATTTACCCCCATTATTTTGAAAAATATAAGACCGACGGGGTTGAATACAATATGTATGTAGGGGAATCACTTACCCAGGACAAGCCCTTTAACCCTCTCTATCTGAAAAATTTTCGTTTATGGCAATTGGTCATGATGACAGAAATCGCCAGAAGAATTGATGCACTACAGCCTGAATTAACGCACCCGCTTGAAATAACGCAATTGATTCTTGT
Organism: uncultured Roseivirgaceae bacterium; assembly: GCA_964351425.1. Lineage (GTDB taxonomy): Bacteria > Bacteroidota > Bacteroidia > Cytophagales > Cyclobacteriaceae > JAUILA01. The sequence continues at coordinate 3,674 of CAYGOW010000319.1, read as the reverse complement.
TCAAAATGAGCCGCTCGATATCCGGTTCCGAAAAGATGAAAAGCACTTTGACGTAGATGGCGCCTACAATATTCGTTATGAGATAATCAAAAAACGGATAGATAAAGCCTTTATTAAAGGTACGTCGGAGCGACTTACCCAACCAGGCAAAATATGCATAGTATATTCTCATGAAAAAGAGGCGGAAGAATATGCCGCTTACATTGATTATCTTCAATCTATCGGTGTGTTAACGCAAAAAGTAGAATACCTGGAACTGGAGGATGTACAGGGAGCTAATGGCTTACGGGCATTGCGGATCGAGGTTAATCAAAATGCCGATTTTGACCTGTCAAATGAGGATTATATAAAAGAAACTATTGCAGAAGCATTAGGTTAGAATCCCGAACCAATTCGCAGTATTCCGTTGACAATTACCTTCCGTTTCCGGCCCTTGAATAGATTAATATTATTTATCCTGAGGCCGTGATAGATCAGGATAAATGCCCAAAGGAAAATAATAAATAATAAGGGCCATCTTGTGGCCGAATCCTGATAAATATACAGGACTAACAACATATTACTTATCAAATACAGGGCGATATGCAACAAGTACCAGTTTAGCTGGCGAAGCATTTTCCTCGATTTTTTCAAAAAGTCAACCTCAGACACGACGTGTTATTTTTGTATAAATACTAAAATAATATTCTGGAAGCAAAATTCTGTCGACAGAATACACCTAAACTTCGATTATCAAACAATCTTCCGGGTCATAAGGTTAGTAATGTAACTAAAGGAGTTAATTACATTATGAAGGAAACTACTATTGTTAATACCGGAAGAACTTATGGACTGTACACAGCGATTGCACTTATTGCATTCTTCTTTTTGATGAAGCTGGTCGGACTCATTGAGGTCTATGAGCTTCGCACGCTGAATGTCATCTTTCTTTTTACCGGTGTATTTTTGGCTATGCGCCATTTTCGAAAGAATGCTGAAAAGGCATCTTATCTGAATGGCCTTGGGGTAGGAATGTTAACTTCCGCCATCGCCCTTCTCATTTTTGGTGCCTTCATTACGATCTATTTGTCAGCAATTGACCCCGGGTTCATGGAAACACTTAAAGAAGACGAGTATTTCGGTCAATACTTAAACCCCTATATTGCGGGTGCGGCAATCTTTTTGGAAGGCACCTTATGAGGACTACTGGTATCCTTCATCCTAATGCAGTACTACAAAAAGAGTCATATGGATAAATCCGAAGAGTCTGTACCATAGACACTTATTCCATATAACGCTTGAACAGAACGACGGCATTGTGTCCCCCAAAACCGAAGTTATTACTTAGCGCGTAGGTCAGATTTTCAGCAGAAATGGAATTTTTCCACACATAAGAAAACCCCCCTGGTAATTTTTCGTCAGGCGAGTCCGTATTGATAGTAGGCGGAATCCTTCGATTCAGTAGGCTTTTAACGGTTATTACAGCTTCAATCGCTCCGGATGCACCCAGCAAATGACCAGTGGCCCCTTTGGTTGAACTTACATAAACGTTGTTACGATCTGGTTCCTTGATAAGTGCCGCCAGCGCGTTCAGCTCACCTAAATCCCCGGCGGGCGTGCTTGTTGCATGCAAATTAACATAGTCAAGTTGATGCGCTTCAATGCCGGCTTCTTCCAATGCCATTTGAATAGCCAGTGCAGCACCTTTCCCTTCCGGATGTGAGGACGTTGCGTGATACGCGTCATTCGACATCCCTGCCCCAACAATTTCTGCCAAAATCGGTGCACCGCGTTCTTTTGCATGCTCCAACTCTTCAAGGATAAGCATGCCGGCACCTTCTCCCATGACAAATCCATCCCGGTGAGTATCCATCGGCCGTGAAGCCACAGCAGGTTCCATATTTTTCATTGATAGCGCCTTCATCGCTCCAAAACCCCCGATATTTATATGGGTAATGGGTGCATCACTACCTCCTGAAAGGATAATATCCGCCTTATTCCATCGGATATAATTAAATGCATCCATAAATGCCGTAGAAGAGGAAGCGCAAGCGGATACCGGGCAATAGTTTATCCCATGAAGGCCATATTCCATGGCAATCATTCCGGAAGGGGTATCAATGAGTGTACGAGGTATGAGGTAAGGCGAATAGCGGTTGCCATGTTTTATTGAGCTTATATACGCTTCCTCGATACTTTCAATTCCGCCATTTCCCGAGGCCCATATGACACCCGCTCTGGGCGTGTTTAATTGCTCAAACGTATCGAGTCCGCTCGCAAGCCAGGCTTCTCTGGCCACATATAGTGCGTATAATGTAATCCGATCAAATCGATTGATTTCCTTCCTGCCAAAATGTTCGGCCAGGTCAAAATCTTTCAGTTCGCATGCTATTTGAACCGGTAGCGAGGACGCGTCAAAGCGCGTAATGCCTGCCCCGCCGGATTTGCCATCAATGACTGCCCGCCAGTTATCTTCTACCGAGTTTCCGATGGGTGAGAGTGCTCCGAGCCCGGTGACAACCACACGCCGCGGCGTATTATTGACCATCACCGTCCTTCTTTTTCTTTTTGAAGAGGTCGTTGATAACCTTCGTGGCTTCCTTTTGAAGATCCGTTTTAACGGTGTCCTGTTTGATTGAATCGGCTTTGACCGAATCAGATTTCTTATTCCCCAAAAGGTCATTCATCAAATCTTTCGCCTTGGATTGAGCCTCCTGTTTTAATGCATCCTTTACCTGCGCCTTTTGTTCCTCCATCATCAGCTGCGCTTGGGGTTCCTTATAAGAACCACCAAGACCAATAGTCACAGGTATAATTTTGTTGTCCTCCCCTTGTGAAACGCCTGCTTGTGAAAGAAAACCCGAAAGCGTGCTCCCTAGTTTATCAGCCGGTACTTGCATGGTTAGCTTGTATGCAATTGAACCATCAATAAACGTGGCACCTTCCACAGTTGTAGGGTATCCTCCCAATTTAAAGTCAAATGGATCAAGCTGCAATTTCCCATCTTCAATAGTAAATGCCATAATTACATCTGTGAAACTTAATTCAGATGGTGTATTTAAGCTGGTAAGCCCCGATATCTTCGATAATATTTGAGAATTCTGTAGCGTCGCCTGCATGACTTCGAGCATACCTTTTGCATCCACAGTGGTCAATCTGGCGGTCATGTCATCATTAAGCAATCCTTTTAAATCAAAATCAGCGGAGAATGTACCCGTTAGTTTTTCCGCAATAGGAGCAAACCGTTTTACCATTTCAAATTGCTTAAAAGACTGTGCAATTGAAACTTTGTTAATATCAAGACCAAATGCATATTCAGGTGCATTCTTATTTTTTGTAGAGTACAAGCCGTTCACACCAAACTCACCTCCCAGCATATTGAATTTTAAACCGCTCAGATCTGCCGTTTCATCTTTGACCTTCACCTTGCCAACTGCGTTCGTGAGCGTTAAGTCGAGTACATCGACCTGTGCGATCGAAGCAGTCATGTCAAAATCCACATTCGCAGGAACAGGAATCACCGTGTTTACAGAATCAGCAGTCGCGTTCATAGGGCCACTGTCTTCTTCCTCCATAAATTGATTGAGATTGATATATTTGGATTTGACATCCAATACTCCCTCGATGATCTGGTTTTCACCAAAAATATATCCTATGTAATTGCCTACCCGTCCGGATGCGGCAAAGTCACTTTC
>CAYGOW010000318.1:0-4746 GCA_964351425.1 uncultured Roseivirgaceae bacterium | reverse complement strand
CTCATCATATCCTTAAACTTCGCCGCCTGACGCCGGCTGACTTCCACTTTATCTCCTCCTTTCAGCCGCACCATCAGTCCGCCGTTAAACCAGGGTTCAATATTCTCCACCCAGCTCAGGTTAATAATGTGTTTACGGCTTGCACGGAAAAAGCTCCGGCTATCCAGTTTCTGGTCAAGGGCATTCAGTGATTTATGAATCATCGGGCGGTTGCCGTCAAAATAGACCTTGATGTAATTCCCGTCCGATTCGAATAACCGAATATTGGAAAGGCTTACAAACCAGCATTTGTCTCCGTCTTTTACGAATACCTGATCCTGCAACGTCAAGGGCTTGTCCTGACCCATTTCCGGTGTTTCCTCCTCTTCTTCTTCCTGCTCGATCTGCAGCTTTTTAATGGTCTCAGCCAGTCGGTCGGGCTGCACCGGCTTTAACAGGTAATCCAACGCATTCACCTCGAATGCCTTCAGGGCAAACTCGTCATAGGCGGTTGTAAAGATGACGTGAGGTACTTTATCCAGTTTTTCCAGTAAATCAAACCCGGTTCCACCAGGCATCTGGATATCCAGAAAAATCAGTTGCGGATTTTTTTCATTGATCAGGTCATAGGCCTCATCAATATTCGCTCCCTCACCAATAATTTCAATTTCCTCATGCTCATTCAGCAAACTGGCCAGTTCTTTCCGCGCAAGGCGTTCATCATCAACTATTATCGCTTTCATATGATTCTTTATGTTTTGGGAGTATTAGCTCTGTAAGTACGGTATTATTCGATTCGTTTTTAATTGTAAATGAGGCATCTTGTCCATAAATCAGGTGCAGGCGCCTTTGGGTATTAATCAGCCCGAGACCCGTCTTTCTTTTACGCCGGTTGCCATTCAATAGTTTATACTTTCCGCTGTTCCGGATTTGTATGTGCAGCTGCTCTTTTTCAACAATTGTCGTGATGCTGGCCGCCCCCCCTTCCTTCAATTCCGAAATTCCGTGCTTAATGCCATTCTCCACCAGGGTCTGAAGCATCAGCGGGGGGACCTGAAAGTCGGAAGAACGCGGATCAATGTCAAGGTCTATTTTTAATCTCTCTTCGTAGCGGATACTTTCCAGGCCGAGATAATTCTTTACGGTCCGGAATTCTTCATCAAATTTGGTCAAACTCTTCTGATTTGATACCAGTGTATTCCGGAGAATCATCGACAATTGGGTGATGGCATGCTTCGATTTTCCCGGATCTTCATCCACCAGGGCCCGGATACTATTTAATGAATTGAATATAAAATGAGGGTTGAGCTGTGATTTGAGATTATTCAGCTCAATTTCATGCATAGCTGCCTGACGCTGCAGGGATAGATTATAGCGCTCAAAGTAATGATATATCAGGTAGGCCATCGTCCAGATAAAGGCGATTAACGCATTGGTCAGTGAAATACCCAGGAAGTTTAATGTATTAAGCGCAATTTGTGGCCTGTATTCTCCGAGTGGAATCGAAATGATCGTCCGTCCGATGTAAATCAATACACCGATAATCATCACGCCTACAATAGAGCGGGGAATTAATTGGCGAAAATTCAACGCCAGCCAACCCGCCCGGATCATATAGGTTCGAAACAGATGCGTGATGCATAAAAAATAATAGGCCTCAAGTATATAAAATAAGATTTGCGAATTCCGCAAATCCTCTTCAAAAACAAATTCGGATGCCAGAATTTGAAGTAACGCAAAACTGGTCCATCCACCAAGTTGAAGAATCCAATAAAGCCTGACTTTGTTCATGTAGGCTTAAAGGTAGATAATTTTCCAAAGAATGCGGACTAAGAGTTGTTAAGCGGGGGTCATATCGGTGCGCAAAAGAAACAGAAACAGAAAAACCGCCAGGAGAATAAACACCCAAGACATGATATTCAGAACTTTCCGTGCAGCCGGAAATACGTCATCCGTAATCAGTCCCATCGTTATAAAAGCGAGTCCTGCGCTCAGGTAAAGCGAAAACTCCCAGGGATCACCTCGTAAAATCTGGAAGACGGCAAAGAGGACCATAATGGTCCCAACCACATATCGTATTATTGCTGCACTCATTCGACGGTCTTATTTTTAGGAAGAAACCGACGAATAATCAATCGGGTCCCTTTGTCGTAGGTGAAATAATTCCAGACCCAGTTGCTCAAAACAATAATTTTATTTCTGAATCCCACCAGAGAAACCAGGTGGATGAACATCCAGATTATCCACGCGATAAATCCCCCAAACTGAAGTTTCCCTATATCCACGACGGCTTTGTTTCTACCAATTGTTGCCATTGATCCTTTGTCGTGGTAAGAGAATGGTTCCATTTCTTTACCCTGCAAAAGTCGCTTCAAATTCCGCGCAAGATGCCTTCCCTGCTGAATAGCAACCTGGGCAACTTGCGGATGCCCTCTCGGGTATTCTTCCGACACCATCCCGGCGATATCCCCTATGGCATATGCATCCTTCACTCCCTTGATCTGATTATATTCATTCACAAGCAAGCGCCCTTTTTCCACGCTGTCTTCCGGAAATCCTTCCGGGAAATTCCCCTGTACCCCGGCGGCCCAGATCAGGGTATTCGACTGGAGGACATCACCATCAGTCAGCTTGACGTGCACTCCGTCATAACTCTCTACCATGGTATTTAACCGGACATCGACATCGAATTTCTTCAAATACCGCAAGGCCTTCTCGCCCGATGACTCGGACATTCCATTCAGCAAACGACCAAGCCCTTCCAAAAGAATGATTCTCATGCGGTCAAAATCCAGCTCCGGATAGTCATTAGGCAATACGTTCTTCTTGAGTTCGCCAATAGCACCGGAAACTTCGACCCCGGTGGGACCACCCCCTACAACGACAACAGTCATCCGGGAAGCCTTCTCCTTGTCATTATGGGCTATCGTAGCCGCTTCAAAATTCTGCAATAAGTGACTGCGCAAATCCAGTGCCTGAGGGATTTGCTTCAATGGAAACGCATGCTTCATGATGGACTGGTTCCCGAAGAAGTTTGTCTTGGTGCCGGTAGCTACCACCAGGTAGTCGTAGGAAAGGGTGCCAATTTCCGTATCAATCACCTTCTCACCGGTATCCACGCTATATACCTCCGCCATCCGGAAATAAAAATTCTTAACCGGTTCCAGCTGCTTCCGCAATGGGTCAGCAATGGAGTCCGGTTCGAGTCCGGCCGTTGCCACCTGATATAACAATGGCTGAAAGGTGTGATAGTTATTCCGGTCAAACAAGACAATCTGAACCCGCTGCTTATTCAGCTTCTTGATCAGATTGATACCGGCAAAACCTCCCCCCAATATGATAAGACGGGGGAAAGGAGAAGCAGAAATCGGAATTGCATTAAGCTGTTGTCGGGTTAATTCATCCATAGTCAATTCAAAAGTAATGGTTCGTTGTCACCATACCCACAGATGAACTAAAAAATAGTTTTCAATCAGGAACTCTTTTTAAGAGAATCTTCGTTTACTTATTGTCAATCTTTCATAGTTGATAATTTTCAAGGTTTTGGTTGAGCCCTGTAGTAGATGCTGCGCATCACTACAGGGTTATTTTTAATCCCATATTTAATTTATTCCATTCTTACCCCTCCCTGCAGGAGCTATGACCTCCTTTGCTTTATTACACGGATTGATTAAATTCAACACACGCCAAAATTAGTAGCATGAAATCAATTCTCACCCTTCTCCTTTCGTTCCTTTCTATCCCTTTTATCCAGGCCCAGCAAGACCCGCTCTGGCTCCGGTATCCTTCAATCTCTCCGGATGGGAAAACAATCCTGTTCAATTACAAGGGCGATATCTATCGTGTCCCCGCCAATGGCGGCACGGCTGTTCCCCTTACCCTAAGTGATCATTATGATTATTCCGGCACCTGGAGTCCGGACGGACAAACCATTGCCTTTGCCTCAGATCGCTATGGCAATTTCGACGTATTCGCCATGCCTGCTACGGGGGGTGAAGCCACCCGGCTAACTTTTCATTCCACGAATGAAGTACCGAGTGATTTCAGTCCGGACAATCAACAAATCCTATTTTCAGCCATTCGACAGGATAAGCCTACCCATGTTCAGTTCCCCACCGGGGTTATGGCCGAATTATATTCAGTACCGGTATCCGGCGGGCGTGTATCACAGGTACTCACTACCCCGGCCCACGATGCGGTGTACAACGATGATGGTACTAAAATTCTCTTCCACGACCGCAAAGGCTATGAAAATGACTGGAGAAAGCACCATACTTCGGCCGTAACCCGTGACATTTGGGTCTATGATCTGACCAATGAATCCTACCAGCAGCTATCCACTTTCGAAGGAGAAACCCGAAATCCTGTTTTTCATAGCAACAATGATGATTTCTATTTCCTTTCTGAAGAATCAGGTTCGTTCAACGTCCATAAAAGTTCGCTCAGTAACCCTTCCTCCAATGAGCAGCTGACCTCCTTTACTGATAACCCGGTCCGGTTTCTTTCCATCTCCGATGACAATACTTTAAGCTTCAGTTACAATGGAGAATTGTACACGCTTCGCGAAGGGGGTTCGCTGAGTAAGGTGAATGTATCGATCGCTTATGACGGCCGGCAGAACATCACCGAGGTAGTGCAGGTCAACAGTGGACTTACCGAGGCAAGCCTTTCTCCCAATGGAAAGGAATTCGCGTTTGTTTTTCGGGGTGAAGTTTTTGTCAGCAGCCTGGAAGAAGGGACTACAAAACGTATTACGAACACACCCTA
>CAYGOW010000317.1:0-4761 GCA_964351425.1 uncultured Roseivirgaceae bacterium | reverse complement strand
AGGGATTCAGAATGTTCCCGTTGAATTGGAAGTAGCCTTTGTTTTTTACAGTGCCCTGGATCAGGCGGCTTTTGAATCTCAAGTCGCGCTAAGTGCCGGGAGTCAACAATCCTATAATGTATCCTATGCAAACGGCAGCTCCAGGGCAACGATCACCGCATCGCTGGAGTATGACACCGATTACACCCTGTCCATCGGCACGGGCGTCATCGGCGCAAATGGCTCGAGACTACCCAGTGTATTAAATTATCTCTTCACCACTGCAGAAGATGATGTCATCCGTTCTATGGCTCCCTGTACGTCTACCAATGATTGTCTTCAGTCCGTCGAAGTACAAGGAAGCGAAGGCCCCGGTACTTTTGAGTTTTATGGCAATTATCCAATATACGAGGAGAATGCTGTGTGGGAAAACCTGACCCAGGCAGTGATCGTAGTCCATGGCGCAAGCCATAATGCAGATGATTATTATTCCTATCTGACCAATTCCCTTCGTTCGGAATCACTGGATGAATCAACTGTACTGATTTCTCCATATTTCAGAAATACGTCAACCGGTTCAGATGAAGATTTCTACTGGGCAAGCGTTCATTACAGGGACGGTGTTGATTCTTCCAATCCCAATAAGATCAGTTCATTTGAGGTAATGGACGAATTAATCAATCAATTGGCCGATAAAACCCATTTTCCTGTGCTTCGGAAAATTGTTATTACAGGGCAATCGTCAGGAGGGAGGTTTATTCATGTATATGCCCCGTCAAATGTGTCTGAGAATACGCATACCGATATCACTTTCGAGTATATTGTAAGCGAAAGCCAATACTTCTATTACCCGGACGGTCGCAGGGTGGATGAAAATACAAATCAATTGTACCTTCCTGATGATTGTACGGGATATGATACCTGGCCTTTTGGCTATAACGTTGTTCCCCCTTACCTGGCGTCAATGAACGAAGCAACCTTCAACGAGCAATTTGTTAACCGGTCCATTCATTATTTGCTGGGTTCGGGTTCCGGGTCAGACCCTACGCTGAATACCACTGCCTGCAGTGCCACCTTGCTGGGTTCGTCGCGATACAAAAGAGGCGAGAACATATTCAGATATATGGAGCTGGCTTATCCGGATACGCATAATCACAAAAAAACAGTCGTACCCGGAGTGGCGCACAACGGTTCCCAAATCTATCAATCGGCAGAATTTAAAAACCTGCTGAAACAACTCTTGCCCTAGCACTTTCTTATGAAATATAAACTGGCAGTAATTCCCGGGGACGGCATAGGAAATGAGGTGATCCCTGCCTCCATAGAGGTATTAAATGCATTAAGTGCAAAATGTGGCTTTTCTCTGGAATATGACCACTTCGACTATTCTTGTGAATACTATAAGAAAACGGGGAAAATGATGCCTGATGACGGCCTTGATCGCCTGGGTGAGTCAGATGCTATTTTTCTTGGTGCGGTGGGATATCCAGGCGTTCCTGATCACGTATCCCTTTGGGGATTGCTGATTCCGATTCGCCGGACCTTTCATCAGTATGTAAACATTCGCCCTGTACGGCTCCTTAAAGGGATAGAATCACCCCTTCGTAATCCTGGAAATATTGATTTTATGATCGTCAGGGAAAACAACGAAGGAGAATATTCCAACGTTGGAGGAAGAATCCATGAAGGAACGCCGTATGAAACGGTCGTTCAGGAAAGTATTTTTACCCGAATGGGTGTGGATCGTGTGATGAACTATGCGTTTCAGCTTGCACAGCAAAGAAGTCATAAAGTGGCTAGTGCTACCAAGTCAAACGGAATTATACATACAATGACGTATTGGGATGAACGATTCGAGGAGATTGGCAAGAATTATCCTGACATTGAAACGGCTAAATATCATATTGACATCCTTTGTGCGCAGTTTGTCCAGCATCCGGATTGGTTTGATGTGGTGGTGGCCAGTAATCTTTTTGGAGATATTCTCTCGGACCTTGGTCCGGCGGTAGTCGGCGGACTTGGCATTGCACCCGGAGCCAACATTAATCCGGAAAAGGATTATCCCAGCATGTTTGAACCCGTACATGGGAGTGCCCCGGACATCGCTGGTAAGAATGTAGCAAACCCCATCGCCGCCTTCTGGACGGCCCAAATGATGCTGGAGCATCTGGGCGAAGCGGAGGCCGCTGAATTACTTTTGAATACCATTGAAACACTTACTGCCCAAGGGAAAGTGCTAACCAGAGACCTGGGAGGAAATGCTTCCACCACCGCTGTGACACAAGAGATCTTACGTTTAATCCAGTCAGCATAAAACTTTCGGCTCATTTAGTAAATGAGGTAATTAGTTAGTCGGCGAGAATAGCATATTTCAGTGATCAACCTTCGCAACCTGTTTGACTAAAACTAAAAAGCATGGTTTAAATCTTTCTCTATGGAATACAAAGTATATTCTATATTTTGTACTGCCAACCGGGCGCAAGTTGACCAACCCCTGGAAAATGAACACGAACACCTTTGATGTATTAATTATCGGCGCCGGGATATCCGGCATCGGAACAGGGCATTGGTTGCAGAAAAAATGCCCGGGCCGCTCTTTCGCTCTTCTGGAATCCCGATCAGAGCTGGGAGGGACATGGTCATTATTTAATTATCCCGGCATCCGGTCAGATTCAGACATGTTCACTTTTGGGTACAGGTTTAAGCCCTGGAATAACCCCCAATCGCTTTCCACAGGGGAAAATATTCTCCATTATCTTAAAGGGGTGGTAAAAGAGTTCGATCTGGAAAAGCATATTCTGTATAATCACAAGATGCTGAGTGCCAACTGGTCTGAGGAAGATAAGCAGTGGGAGGTGCAGGTAGAGACGGAAGCAGGTGAGATGCAGTACCATTGCAGCTTTTTAAGCATTTGTACGGGCTACTATGACTACAAACAAGCACACAGGCCGCACTTTGAAGGAGAGGAACAATTCAAAGGCCCATTGGTAATTCCACAATTCTGGCCGAAAGACCTTGACTACACCAATAAAAACATAGTGGTGATAGGCAGTGGGGCTACCGCGGTGACACTTGTGCCATCCCTGGTCAAGGGAGGCGCCAAAAATGTAACCATGCTGCAGCGATCACCGACCTATATTATGAACCTGCCAAACAGAAATCAGCTTTTTGTGATTTCACGAAAAGTGCTTCCGGAGGCGTGGGCCTATCGCATTACGCGCGGATTCAATATTGTGATGCAGATGGTCTCCTTCGGGCTTTCCAAAGCGTTTCCCAAGTGGATGAAGAAGCAAATCATGAAAGGTGCTGCCAAACAGCTTCCTCCAAATTACCCGGTTGAAGAACATTTTAATCCGACCTACAATCCCTGGGACCAACGTTTGTGTGTAGTACCTGATGGTGATTTGTTTCAGGTAATTACAGAGGGCAAGGCAGGGATCGTTACCGAATCGATTTCACATTTTACCGAAGAAGGCGTAGTGCTGAAAACAGGAGAAATGCTGCCGGCAGATATCGTTGTGCTTGCTACGGGGTTAAAAATCAAGTTATTGGGAGGGGCGAAGCTTAGCATTAATAACAAGCCTGTAAAGGTAAGTGAATCAATGATTTATAAGGGGATGATGGTGAGTGATATGCCCAATTTAATTTATACGTTTGGATACACGAATGCTTCGTGGACTTTAAAGGCAGACCTTACCGCCAATTATCTCTGCAAGTTGCTTAATTACATGGATCGCAAAGGGTACGAGGTGGTTGTGCCCGGCAAACAAGAAGCCATGGCAGATGAACGTTTCCTGAACCTATCGTCTGGATATATCGAACGTGCGGAGAATGAATTACCGAAACAAGGGAAAAAACGCCCCTGGCGCGTGTACCAGAATTATCTGGTCGATATGCTGACAACACGATTTGGCAAAGTCGCAGACAGTGTTCTGAAGTTTGATTAATTACCCTTCCTTTTGCTACATCATACGATTATAGAATAGCCTTAGCATCCGTACGCTGTCTAAAACCTTGAGCGGAGCCTGATGATGGAGCAGCATCATACGTTAAAAAAACGAATTGTCCATCATTCTATTCTGATTCAAATATATGAGAATAGTCATGTAACTATGAAAGGCAGGCGTTAGTTTTTCCTGTGCATGTTGCTTAATTTCAATGCGTTAAAAACAGCTCCAAAAATGGCAAATTCAATTTATGTGACCACCGCCGAGCCGCATTCCGGCAAGTCCTTAATTTGTTTGGGTATCATAGATAATGTACTTCGACGAACAAAAAGAGTTTCTTTCTTTCGTCCGATAATAACAAGTAATGATCCCGATACAAAAGACAAGAATATTGATCTCATTCTCACTCATTTTCAATTAGAACAAGACTACGAAGAAGCCTATGCGTTCCACCAAAAGGAAGCTGAGGAGCTCTTATCGATGGGAGAAACAAATAAATTACTCGATAAGATCATCCAGAAGTATAAGCACCTTGAACGCAAAAGTGATTTCATTCTTTGTGAAGGAACGGATTTCATTAATGAGAGTAGTGTATTTGAATTTGGTATTAATGTTCAGGTGGCCAAGAACCTGGGAAGTCCCGTATTGATCATTGGCCGGGGGGATTTGGGAAGAACACCGGAAGAAACACTTACTCCTATACGATTAGCCATTGAAAGTTTCCATGAACAGGATTATGATGTGATGGGAGCTATAGTGAATCGAACAGATTCAGATAAACGGGAAGCCCTTCTTCAGGCAATGCAAAAACAATGGCCTTCTCAAAATCTGTTTT
>CAYGOW010000316.1:0-4782 GCA_964351425.1 uncultured Roseivirgaceae bacterium | reverse complement strand
ATCCCCCGAAGCCATGATAGACGCATCACCAATATCGTATCTTGACCAACTTAGCCAGCCCCTACTGATTATCTCAGACAACACTGTGTATTCGTATACCAAATTATTTGAAGATCATTTGCGTGAAACTACTTTCCACGATGTACAGGTTTCCTATGCTTATAACCTTTCCCATGGTGAGCTATGGCGTGACATGTCAAATAACCCGGCCAGTACATACCGTATCATGATGGAAGATTTTATCCTTAAAATATCCGAGTCAAACTAAAATCATCCTTTCTTACTATGAATTTAACACTCAAACTGGAACAACGTGGTATATTCCTGGGTGCCACATTTTCCTACTTTTATTATTTTGATGGAACATTAGGAACCTATGCCCTCCTCTTCTTTGTTCCGGACCTCGCCTTTCTTTTTATAATGATTAACAGGCAATGGGCTACGGTTGCTTACAACACCCTTCATCACCAGGGCCTTTCATTGGTCCTCGTTTTTACAGGCTTATTACTGTCTTCTGAATTGACCATGCTTATTGGCATTATTTTTCTTGCCCACAGTGCATTTGACCGAACCATCGGATATGGGCTCAAATTCACCGATAGCCTGGATCATACACACCTGGGGTGGGTAGGAAAAAGCAGGCACAGGAATAAAGCCAATTAGAATGTGACAAGGACAAGCCTACAGAAAGGAAGATACCAGCCGAGCCAGAGAATAAAGCAATAATTTGCCTGTACTAAGGTGCTCCATCTCCTGATGTGTAACCTCCACACTATCCTCCAGGTCGTTGAGATAAACGCGCTTCATTTGTTCTGCAAAATTAGCGGAATAAAGCACCGACATGACTTCAAAATTCAAGTCAAAACTCCGGATATCCATATTGGCCGTGCCCACGACGCTTAGCCGATCATCCGCGATCAAGGTCTTCGCATGAATAAAACCCTTTTTATAAAGGAATATACGCACGCCCGCTTCAATAAGTGTTTTGAAATAAAATCGGGAGGCGGCACCCACCAGGGCCGAATCCGACTTTGCCGGCAACAGCAGTCGTACATCCACTCCTGAAAATGCGGCCTGCTTTAACGCATTCAAAATACTCTCACTTGGAATAAAATAGGGATTGGCAATATACAGCGTTTTCCGGGCAAGCGTAAAAATCCGCAGATAACTGAGCATTATGGTGGCGTTGGAATAAATGGGTCCGCCTGCTACCAGTTGGCCCGCAACAGGAATGCCTTCTTTGAATTCGGCCACATCGGTTGGAAAATATTCCTGTCCAAAGTCGATCTGATCTGTCTCCGGACAGGCATTCCAGCTAATGATGAAATGTCGCTGCAAACCATGTGTGATCAGGCCTTGCAATTTTACGTGGGTATCACGCCAATAAAGCCCGGTGTCAACGGAATTATCATAACGGGCCGACAAATTGATCCCTCCGACAAATCCATATTTGCCGTCAACAACAATGACTTTTCTGTGGTCCCGGTGATTGATCCTGTTGGCAACCCGGTGAAACTTCACCTTAATTTGAGGGAAAACTTTAATCCCCGCTTGCCTCATTTCCTTCACCAGGTTTTTTCGAATACCCCGGCTGGCATAATCATCATAAAGTATCCTTACGTCCACCCCTTCCCGGGCCTTGGCTACCAGCGCATCTTTTATGGACCTGCCAATGACATCATTCTCCCAGGCATAATACTCCATGTGAATATGATTTTTCGCCATTGAAAGTGTCCGCAGCACCTCAGGGAATTTTTCTTCTCCATTGGTAAGGAGCACGGCATTTCCTGAATACAGATATTCTCCCCCGATTTGGCCAAGAAAATGAACCAGTTCTTTAAACTGAGCGATCTGATCGCCAAACTCTTCCATAACCCGGGGAAGTGGATCTTTACAGTAATGGAAATACACATGGTCCAGGTCCCGCTGCATAAGGCGGCCACGGCTTTGAGAGGACCGATGCCGGTAATTGATCCCTACCGAGAAATAAATGATCACTCCCAGCAAGGGCACGACAATCACCAGTAATAAATAAGCAAGGGTTTTTGGGGTGGAATCGGTATCGAGGAGAATTCTGAAAACAGTAAATATTAAAAGAAGACCATAAAGAGCAACAAGAATATATTCTATTGGAAAAGGTAGAGAATTCAACATACTTTATTCTTTTCTTGATGGAATTTAGCAAAAATCCGTATGCCAAGGACGAACGCGTTATAAATAAAATGGATGAGAAGCTGATGCTGTCATACCGCTACGTGTATGCCTTAATTCCGGATGAAAAAATACTTGCCCATTTTTCGGTTGTCAACACGGGTTGAAAATCCCTTACTTGCATGAAAACGCTGATTCATCACATGATAAGTAACCCGGCAAAACAGGAAGAATATTACCAGGCTCTCGTTGAACGTAGCAGTCAGTATGCCGGTATATTCTATGCAGGGGTGAAAACAACCGGCATTTTCTGTATATCCACCTGTCGTGCGCGTAAGCCTAAAAAGGAGAATGTCATCTTCTTTTCAACCGCCAGGCAAGCTCTACAATATGGGTTTCGACCCTGCAGAGTATGCCGGCCCACTGAAAATGCCGGGTCTCCTCCGGAGGAAATTCGTCACCTGTTAAGCATTATAACCGATAACCCCGGGACCAAACTCAGGGATCAGGATATTCGTAAATTAGGCTATGCCCCCGAACGAATCCGTAGATGGTTTAAAACGAATATGGATATCACATTTCAGGGATATCAGCGGATGATCCGGTTGAATACAGCCTATGAGGAGTTACGTCAGGGCGAAAGTGTGACGCATTCTGCCCTGGAGGCCGGATATGAATCGCTCAGTGGATTTGGATACGCTTACCGAAATACTTTTCAGAATAATCCATCAGAAGCCGAGAATATGAATATACTTTTCCTGGAACGCTTCACTACCCCATTGGGGCCCATGTATGCCTGTGCTGGTGACGCCGGATTGAGTCTCCTCGAGTTTACCGACCGCAGGATGCTTGAATCAGAGTTTGCGGACCTTTCTAAAAGGCTGAAAGCACGGATTATCCAAAGTACGCATCCGATTCTGGACCAAACACGGTCCGAGTTGGAAGAATACTTTGATGGAAAACGCACGGAATTTACCGTTCCCCTGAATGCCCCCGGGACACCATTTCAGCAAGACGTATGGTCGGTGTTACAAAACATTCCTTACGGCGGTACCCGCTCCTACAAAGAGCAGGCGTTGGCACTTGGAAAGCCGAATGCAGTTCGCGCAGTAGCCCGAGCCAACGGCATGAACCGTATCGCGATAATTATTCCGTGTCACCGGGTGATCGGAAGTAATGGTGAACTCACCGGGTATGCTGGCGGACTTCCAAGGAAACGCTGGCTGCTTGACCATGAGCAACTCAGCCAGAACGAGGGACAATTACCTATTTTTCAAAAGTCGCTTTATTGATAATTAAAAACGTTATGTGCAATATTTAGCGTTTTAATACTCTCTGCACATTATGTAATTTTGCGAAGTGTTATGGCAAAACGCATACTGGCCTACCCTTATTCACAAATCTTTATTTTTGATGTATAATCCCCTATCATGAAAGTAGCATTGATTACTACCCTGTTGGTATTTTACCTGTTTCTACCCGGTTTAGGACAGGACAAAATGGACCAGGAGAAAGAGCAGGAGAATGACCGAAATGTTGAATTTTTTCTGAATGAGTCAAAGACGCATTTTGTTCGCTTTAATGGACTGGTGCAAATATGGCTGCGCAATACACAAATGAATCCCGGCACAACCATTTATGGAAATGATTCAGATAGTTACAGCGAAATAAGCATCCGGAGACTTCGGTTTCAGGCATACGGGCAAGTCACCGATCGTATCTTTTTCTATACCCAGTTCGGTATGAATAATTTCAACTATCATTCTGAAAAATTCTCCGGTGCCTTTTTTCACGATGCTGTTATAGAATATAAGCTACTCAACGACAAGCTATCCGTGGGAACAGGATTAACTGCCTGGGGCGGCCCATCGCGCTATGCGGCTCCAGGTATCGGGGCCATCATGACCCTGGATGTTCCGCTCTACCAGCAGTCCACGAATGGCGTCAATGACCAGTTCATTAGAAAATTGAGCCTCTACATAAAAGGACAACTGGGTAAGCTGGATTACCGCCTCGTCCTTTCACAACCAATGGAAGTAAATGGCGCAGACCGAACCTCCACCGCACCAACCAGTCCCAATTTTTCATTCTCCAATGAAATAGCGAAAAAGCAGGTACAAGGGTATTTCAAATATATGTTTCTGGACAAAGAGTCCAATCTCACTCCGTATCAGGCATGTACGTATCTCGGCTCAAAGTCAGTATTTAATATTGGGGCCGGTTTCAGCCATCAGCCCGATGCAACATGGGCATTAAATGAAAGTGGCCAGACCACCCGGAGCAGTATGACATTAGTTAGCATTGACGCGTTTTTGGATAAACCGGTCACTGAATCCTCTACCATTACGGCGTATGCCGCATATTCCAGCACGTCGTATGGTGATGGGTATATCCGGTATCTGGGTGTAAATAATGCCGCAACGGGTGGAACAAACGGAATAGCCGGTGGATATGGCAATGCTTTTCCCATGCACGGAAACGGGGACGTACTCTACGGCCAGGTAGGCTACCTTTTTGGTAATGGCATATTAACCAGGGAGGGGAAACTCCAGCCGTTTGCTTCCTTGCAATATGGCAACTATGACCGGCTCTCCAGGGCCATGGTCATGTATGAATTTGGCGCCAATTTTC
>CAYGOW010000315.1:0-4791 GCA_964351425.1 uncultured Roseivirgaceae bacterium | reverse complement strand
GGGTACAAGGCCAAGGGGGACTTCTCCATCCCGGCAGGGGGTGTTACGAGCCTTACAATCGATTTTAACGTGCGTAAATCCGTTGTCAAAGCTGGAAATTCGGGAAAATATATTCTGAAACCCGTACTCAGACTTGTGGAGAATAATAACGTCGCTCTCATTGAGGGAGAAGTTACTACTTTGGCCGAGTATGAATCCGTCAGGGTGTATGCTTATGAGGACGACACATTTACCGAAAGTGAAATCATCGATCCGGAAACTGACGAAGTTGATTTTCCCAATGCAGTGACCAGTGGAAGTGTCAACGAGGACGGTACGTATAAGCTCGCCTTTATGGAGCCAGGCACCTATGATTTGTATGCAGTTGCTTTTGACGAAAACGGCGATTTCATCTCTATCATTGCAGAATGGCAGGATGTTACGTTACAGGCCGGAACTATTGAGGTTGTCAATCTTGAAGAGATTGATTAAGGACGTAGTGCAAGAACTTTAAGAATAAACCGCTTTCCTTTCATGGATAGCGGTTTTTTTTATTCAAAACCACAGGCAGGAAAGCGATGAGTCAGTATTATTGGTAAATTTGCAATCCTATGATCATTTATAAATTTGGAGGCACTTCAGTAGGCAGCCCTGAGAGGATGCATAAAGTTGCGAAACTAATCACCCGTGATGAGGAGAATAAGATTGTCGTATTATCCGCAGTGAGTGGAACGACCAATCAACTGGTACGAATTGGTGAGATGCTCATTGCTCAACAGCAGGTAAATGCACGTCAGGAAATTAATTCACTGCGGCAACATTATAGTTCTTTTGTTGGAAAATTATTTTCTTCCGATAACGGCCTGGAGAATGGAAAAAGGGTGGTGGATAATTTCTTCCATGACCTTGACACGCTTGCGGAAATTCCCGATTTCAATGAAGGAAACGAAAAAACCGTCCTGGCTATTGGCGAATTACTGTCCACTCATTTATTTAATGCCTACCTGAAAGATCAAAAAATTCCGGCAGTGCTGCTTCCTGCTCTGGATTTCATGCGAATCGATGACCTTGGAGAACCGGACATGGATTTTATATCAAAAAGCTTAAAGCAGTTAGTTGATAAGCATCCTGATAATGCCCTGTTTATTACCCAGGGATTTATTTGTCGGAATTCGCGTGGACAAACGGATAATCTGAAACGTGGGGGCAGTGACTACACTGCGTCATTAATTGGTGCAGCCATTGGTGCTAAAGAAGTTCAGATCTGGACCGACATAGACGGAATGCACAACAATGATCCCCGGGTGGTAGACAATACCGTCCCGGTTGCTTCTCTCACATTCGACGAAGCTGCCGAGCTAGCCTATTTTGGGGCAAAAATTCTCCACCCCGCCTCTATTCAGCCTGCCCAGCGTTATAATATCCCGGTATGGCTGAAAAGCACCCTGAATGAAGACGCCTACGGAACACTCATTGGTGAATCCGCTGATCATGGGGCGATTAAAGCCGTAGCGGCCAAAGACAATATAACAGCAATTAAGATCAAGTCTACCCGAATGCTCCTGGCGTACGGATTTCTCCGCCAATTATTTGAAGTCTTTGAGAAATATGCTACCCCGATCGATATGATTACCACCTCCGAAGTAGCTGTATCCCTGACCATAGATAATGACGAGCATCTTACTTCCATTATCAGGGACCTCGAACGCTTTGGGTCAGTAGAAGTAGATCATGACATGACCATCATTTGTCTGGTGGGAAGCAAAATTCTTGAGACAAATGGAATGGCTCAACAAATAATGAATGCGTTGGAAAATATTCCGATAAGGATGTTTTCACTGGGAGGAAGTAAAAATAACGTGTCTGTTCTCCTTGAGACAAAATATAAAAATCAGGCACTCCAACAGCTTAACACAGGTGTATTCTCCATTAAAGCCGAAGGGTAATCAGGCAAAGGCAAAAAAGATCAGCCAGATGATTATCAACAGTGGAAGCAGGAAGGGAATAGAAAAGCGGATGATATAGCCAAAGAAAGAAGGCATTTTAATACCAATTTGTTCGGCGATAGATTTGACCATAAAATTGGGTCCATTACCAATATAGGTGAAGGCACCGAAGAATACTGCGGCTATTGATATCGCTTTTAAGTCCAGCACCGAATCGATAAATTCTCCATTTGCAAAGGCAAGTACATCGGATAATTGATTAATACTCGCGTTTTGCGAGGCCATAGCAGCGGTCAGAAAGTTTATATACGTTGGGGCATTGTCAAGAAATCCCGAAAGCATGCCGGTACCCCAGTAAAGTGTATTATGATTAATCAAAGGTGCGCCTTCCGGGCTCGCAGCAAAATTCCCTACCAGTTCGAGCGCCGGCATCATCGTACCAAAAATTCCCACGAAAATAAAGGCCACTTCCCGAATGGGCTCAAAACTGAACTCATTCCCTTTTAATGCATCCTTTCGGGCATATTTATAACTGAAATAGGCGACGGAAAACATGATGATTTCCCGGATAAAAGAGAAGGTTTGACCTTCATAGTGAATCCCGGGAACCCATTCAAAAACGTTGGGATCGAGAAAAACAGATCCTATCACGATTCCCAGCCAGACGAAATTTCTCCAGCCGATCAGTCGGATCTGGCCGGTGTAGGAAACATCCTCCCCGTCATCGATATCTGACTTATTACGAATATCAATCAGATAAAACAAGACAAGCATCAGCACTACGGCGGTTGCCCATGGGAAAAAATTGTGCGTTATCGTCCAGGCAAACGGAACCCCACGAAGGAAACCAAGGAATAATGGAGGGTCGCCTATCGGTGTAAGTGAGCCCCCTATATTACTCACTACGAAAATGAAGAATATAATGTGATAGGGCTTGATTCTTGTTTTATTTAAACGAACAAACGGTCGAATCAGTAACATGGAAGCTCCGGTTGTTCCGATCAGGTTAGAAATGACCGCTCCCGCTAATAATAACAGCACATTGGCGAATGGGGTTGCTTTCTTGTCGATATCGATCATGACACCGCCGGAAGCGATATACAGGGACGCCAGTAGGGCGATGAATTGCACATATTCAGCCAGTGCATGCACAGGGCCGTGGGTATTGTGCATAACAAAAAGATAGTAGGACACTACTAAAAAGGCGAGTGCTACTGCAATTTTAGGATAATTTTTGTGCCAGAAATGCTCATAGAATAAGGGACCCGTGGCAATCATCAGGAGGAGCAGGACGAAGGGAATAACCGTCCACCCGGGTGGCGCATGATGTTCCGCCTCTTCTTCAACTATTTCCTCCGCCTCTGCAACCTGCTTAACTGAAACGCTGGCGCTATTTTCAGTCAATTCAGCTGTGGAATGAGTTGAAGCAAAAGAATGAGAAAAGCCCAATTGAAGTGGCAATAATAGCACTAAATACAGTAAAGCTTTTCTCACAGAATCTTGGAGTTTTTTGCTAAAATAACCGAATTCTGAAGATTTTCACAATCCCTTACCTCCGAATCCTATACGATCGGTCATATTAATTGATGCAAAGCGATCTCAAATGATTTTTGGGCAATTCCTGTGCGGCCGGGATTCTGTTTAAAAGTTTTTTCAAGTGCCCGCCGAATACGTTCGGAGGTATCACGAAAAATTGATTCATCATCCATGGGTACTTCGTTTTCCATGAGATAGGCAAATACCCTGGCCATTCCACAATTGGCGATGAAATCGGGAATGACAGAGAAATTATTATCAGCGTATACTCCGGTTGGACCGAAAAAAATCTCAGGATCGTTGAAAGGAACATTCGCGCCACAAGAAAATAATTCCAGGCTGCTGTCGATCATGCGCTGAACCTGATCCCGGTTGATCAGTCGTGACGCTGCGGCCGGAATAAAAATTTCAAAATCCAAATCCCAAATCCTTTTATCCACTTCTTCAAATGGGAGCATATCCGGGGTATTCAGTTGGTTTCCCTGCCGGTTTAAAAATAAATCACGAACTTCCTCGGGTGAAAAACCCTCCTGACGAAGAACGCCCCCTTCCCGGTCAATAATGCCGACAATCTGTACCCCCATTTGAGAAAGGTAGTATCCGGCAGATCCGGCCACATTTCCCCATCCCTGGATCACGGCCCTTTTCACGTTTAGATTACCACCCCATAGATTATAGTAATGTCGTACCGCCTCCGCAACGCCATAGCCGGTAATCATATCAGCTACCGTATATTTCCTGGTGACATCCGGAGAATATTTGGGGTCTTCGAGCACTTTTCCTACGCCAAAACGCAATTGCCCGATGCGATTTATAATTTGTGCCTCACGAGGTTGAAAGTGACCTGTGAATACACCTTCCTGCGGGTGCCATATCCCGACATCTTCGGTTATTGCGATGACTTCATGAATTTCGTCAACATTCAAATCACCGCCAGTCCCATAGTAATATTTTAAAAGCGGCTTCACGGCTGCAAACCAACGCTCAAGGACGCCGTGTTTGCGCGGATCCTTCGGATCAAAATTAATCCCGGATTTTGCCCCGCCAATGGGTGGCCCGGAAACAGTAAATTTCACTTCCATCGTTTTGGCAAGGGATTCTACCTCGTGCTTATCCAACCCCGCTCGCATTCTTGTTCCTCCTCCTGCCGCACCGCCCCGCAACGAATTGATAACTACCCAGCCTTCCGCTTCCGTTTCCGGATCTTTCCATTCAAAGACTATTTCAGGTCGTTTTTGCTCAAATTTTGCGAGAAGTTCGTTCATGGTGGTTGGTATTATTCGTAAGGCGGCAAAACTACATATTTTAACCCAGCTAACCGTAGATTACC
>CAYGOW010000314.1:0-4802 GCA_964351425.1 uncultured Roseivirgaceae bacterium | reverse complement strand
TATCCTCCGAAAAGTGCTTCATCGCCTTCTGCTGATTGGTTGTAACCTCTGCATAAGCTTCAGCCTGTCCGGCGGGGAATACGGTGCTCACGAGCACATCCCTGTCTTCCACTTTTTGAATCGCGGCATCCCACAGGTAATGATCACTCACTGAAAACGCAAAATCGCTCACCTCATCGGCCACATAGTGCCATGAAGTGGATTTATTCTTGTACCCGTTCAGGTCCTCATCGGTAATAACGTGAACAACATTCTCCGAACCTTTAGCTTCTTTATATTTTGCCAATACGTTATCAGGGAAGATCGCATCAGGATTTTGTAGGATTCCTGTAGCCCAGATGTTGAAAGTTTCCGGAGCGGAGATTGTTACATCATAATTGCCCAGGTTGTTATAAAATTCAGTCTGGAATGTATAGTCCATTAAATCCCAGCCAAAAACGTCGTCATAGACCGAAATCTGCGGATACCAGTACGCTACATGGTAGGACGTGCTGTCATAAACTCCTGTACGACGTAATGTCTCTGGTACAACGTAGCTCCACTTCATGGAGAGTGTCACGGTAGCCCCTGATTCTACCGGGGCGCCAAGGCGCACGATCATATTTGTACCTGTACGGGTAACTTGACGGCTGTTCATATCCACCGCCTGTCCGTTTACTGCCAGCTCTGAAACTTCAGTTCCTTCGTTAATATCATCCGAATTGATACAGACGAACAACGATTGCACTCATTGGCTCGGGAGAATTGTTGTGGTAAACTGCTTCCACCGTTCCTGAAATCGTCCGTGTTGCCGGGTCCAGGTTGGCATCTATGGTGTAATCAACGGTATTTTGCCAGTAGTCCGGGCCTGGCTTCCCGTCCATACTTCGTGTACCGGCTTCATAGGCGTCACGAATTTCGCGGGGAATAAAAAACCGGCTTTCCTGGGCCAGGCCTGAGGATATAAAACCGATCAGTAAAACAAGTGTTATTGCGAGACTTCTCATGTGTATTTTTAGTTTTTTCCTTTTCTTGAAAATTACGGGAATTACACCTAAATCCATAAAGAATGCGGATTAATGGTTCGTTTCAGAGATGATTGTGAATTTCAGGGTGGGGCAGTACCTTTAGGATTGTAAACGTCTGAATATGTCAGAATCCTCCCAGTCGCGTATAAAGGTCCTTAAGGGCGATATCACCAGGGTGAATGCCGATGCCATAGTAAATGCAGCCAATTCGTCTCTGATGGGTGGAGGAGGCGTTGATGGGGCGATTCATCGGGCGGGCGGACCAGCCATTCTGGAAGCCTGTAAAGAATTGGTCAGAAACCAGGGAGAATGTGAAACGGGCGATGCGGTGATCACAACGGCCGGAAACCTGCCGGCCAACTATGTCATTCATACCGTCGGACCCATCTGGCGGGGTGGGGAAGACCAGGAAGAAGAATCCCTGTATTCTGCCTACTATAATTCACTTTTGCTTGCTGCTGCCCACGATTGCCGGGTCGTGGCATTTCCAAATATCAGTACCGGAGTGTATGGCTTTCCTAAGAGGCAAGCCGCGACTATTGCGGTAAGAGCAGTTTATGATTTTTTATCTTCCATGGACGAGGTTCAACAGGTACTGTTGGTTTGTTTTGATGAAGAGAATTACTACCTGACAAAACAGGCAGTTGACGGACTTACTGATTAAAGGGAAAGCTTAATTTTCCATCTTTTTCCCGATGTAACTAACAGCTTGCTTAATTGTCTGCAGTTGTTCAGCGTCTTCATCGGGTATTCTGATATTGAATGTTTGCTCGAATTCCATTACAAGTTCCGCATAGTCGAGGGAGTCAATGCCAAGATCTTTGATGAAATTGGCATCGGGGGTTACTTCTGTTTCGGCTAACCCCAGTTTGTCAACAAGGATTTGAGTAATCTGATCTTGTATTTGCATGGATAGATGGTTTCAGCAAATATAAAAAAAATAATCTGCCCAAATCTAAAAGCGCAAGATAAACTCAGTCCCTTCATTTTCAACCGTTTTTACGCTGATCGTTCCCTGATGTTGCCGCATGATTTGCCGCGATAAACTGAGTCCGATTCCGCTGCCACGTTTTTTGGTAGTAAAGAATGGGATAAAGATTTTTTCAACCGCTTCCTGTTCAATGCCGGGGCCATTATCGCTTACAGAAAGGAAAGGTCGTCCATCCTTGGTGCGGCCGCCAGTCAGGGAAATAGCCGGGTCTTCCTCATCTTCCAGGGCATGAATAGCGTTCTGAAGCAGGTTAATCAGCACTTGTTCTATCTGGTCTTTATCGGCGCGGATGATCAGGTCCTTTGGTTGTACGCTGACATGGACCTGGATATGTTTCAAGTCTTTTTTATAGAGTACACAAATTTCTTCAAGGAGAATACTGACGTTGACATCCGAGAGTTCCGGAAGGGGAACCCGGGTCAGGCTTCTGAAATCCTTTACAAACCGAATAAGGCCTTCGCTTCTTTTTTTGATCGTACTCAGGGCCAGTACCATGTCGTCCAGATCTTCTGCTTCCTGACTGCCCAGGACCACCTGCTTTTGCTGTAATTCTTCACTGACCGTATTGGCCAGGGAAGATATGGGTGTGACCGAATTCATGATCTCGTGCGTAAGTACTCGCACCAGGTTATGCCAGGCCTCCATCTCCTTTTCTTCTAGTTCGGATTGTATATTCTGCAGCGAGATCAATTTATATTCTTCCTGGTGTAAATTGAGTTGAATCGCATAGACAGCCAGGTCGATCACACCCCCGTTAACTTCGGTCCGGACAAGGTCGCGTCCTCCCGTACGTAAGCGGATGATGCTGTCATGCAGCGGAACGGATACATTCTTTAGCTCGGCAATATTGTCCGCACTTTCAATATTGAGTAATCTTCTTGCGGCCATATTGAGAATCTGGATCTCTCCTTTCGAATCGAAAGTAATCAGACCGGTACCGGCATGATGTACAATGTTTTTGAGGTATTGGAATTCTTCTTCCCATGAAACCTTGGGTCCGGGCGCCACAGTTCGCCGCGGAGAGGTAGGGGATCCGGAAACAAGATCAATTTTTGACTGCACAAAGCGAAAGAAAAATGAAAGTTGCAACCCGAAGAGAATGGCGAAGAAAAGGCGGAGGGCCCAGGACCAGGGAACGGCCAATGATAAAGCCAGAAAGAAGGTGGTCAGGAGCAGCCCAATTACCCGGGTAGTCGTTTCCTGCCGGTTGTTTTTAAAGTCCATGCTTTTCTAATCGGCGATATAAAGAAGCACGGGTGAGTCCCAGATCATCAGCCGCTTTGGATATGTTTCCATCGTGCATGTCAAGCGCTTTTTTGATGACTGCTTTTTCTACTTCATCCAGGTTCATTTTATCAGTTAACGCCTGGTTGTCCTGAGATCCACCTGCCTCATGAAGGAATAAATCATCGGACTCCAGGACATCATTATCAGTCATGATGACAGCGCGTTCAATGCTATGTTGTAATTCACGGATATTTCCCGGCCAGTGATAGGCTCTAAGCGCTTTTTTCGCTTCTGCTGTGATCATTCGCACCTCTTTTCTGTATTTGCGCGTGTATTGTTCAAGAAAGTGCTCAGCCAGCAAAATAATGTCATCACGTCTCTCCCGCAGAGGCGGTAATTTGATTTCCACCGTGTTAATTCTGTATAACAGGTCCTGGCGAAATTCATTCTCCTTGATCATGTCATAGACCGGCATATTGGTCGCGCAGACCAGACGGATATCTACCGGAATGGCTTTGTTCGTTCCGATTCGTGTTACCTGTCGGTTTTGTAATACAGTTAATAATTTCGACTGGAGCGACATAGGTAAGTTTCCGATCTCATCCAGGAACAACGTTCCATTATGCGCTACCTCAAATCTTCCGGCACGATCTTCCCGGGCGTCCGTGAACGACCCTTTTTTATGGCCGAATAATTCGCTTTCAAACAGGGTAGAGGTAATTGCGCCCATATCCACACTCACAAAACTATTATCTGCCCGCTGGGAGCGCTGATGAATGGCCCGGGCGACCAGTTCCTTGCCAGTCCCATTCTCGCCCAGGATAAGAACATTCGCATCCGTCTTAGCTACCTTTTCAATCAGTCGGAATACCTGGTTCATGACCGAACTCTCACCAATTATTTCCTTGAATGGCTGATTGAGCTCTTCTTCCAACTGTTTTTTAGCTTTTTTAAGGCGATCAACTTCTTTCTGTGATTCATTCAGGCGCATGGCCGTGCCAATGGTCGCAAGCAGTTTTTCATTTTGCCAGGGTTTGAGGATAAAATCCGTGGCCCCTTTTTTTAACGCCTCCACAGCCATTTCCACGTCCCCGTAAGCCGTAATCATAATGACAACGGCATTAGGATCATGTTCCCTGATTTTCTCCAGCCAGAAGAAGCCCTCCTTGCCACTGGTAGTGTCTTTGCTGAAGTTCATGTCCAGCAGGATCACGTCATAGGTGTCATTATTGAGCAGGAAGGGTATTTTTTTTGGGTTCTTTTCAATGATGATCTGATGGGAATGCTTCTTCAGTAATAATTTGGCAGCCAATAACACGTCCTCATCATCATCAATCATTAATATCTTGCCGAATTCTTTTTCCACGTATCTAGATTTTTCGTTGGTTTTGGGTCAATGGAAGCAGTGATCCTATTCATGTACATAGACATACGGTGCCTCTTTCTGCCTTCTTAGCATAAAAATAACGAAATATTGTGCAATCACCACCACACAGAGGGGCATTGAGCGGTTTCTTAATGTCAGGGCCAGAAATAGTCTATGTGTAAGAATGACTCAAAGAGTAAAAAAAAATTTG
>CAYGOW010000313.1:0-4806 GCA_964351425.1 uncultured Roseivirgaceae bacterium | reverse complement strand
AAATGTCTTGTAACTTTACGCATAACACTTCGTTTTAAAAATACTTTCACTTAATGTCTTAAGTCAAAGCCAACTGATAATTGTTAAATATAGATGTCGAATTTATAAAAATTATTCTGTTCAATATTAGAAGATGTATGTTTTTCGTGAACTTTACACCAAAATCGGTATGTGGATCTTGAATCTATTGTTCTCTTAAAAAATCTTCCTATCAGGTTTTAATGCCTGAACCTGGGTGTTCTTACCACCCGCTTACTAGGACCGGCAATAACCGGTAACTGGTAACTCAACAATACTTCGTGTGTTGTTGGCTGCTTGGCTTCCTGATCTTTGATCACGTAACCGAAGCTGTAGCCAAAACTTAACGACTTATCCTTTAAAAAATTGTATCCAAGGAGCATGTTAATATCTTCAGACTGCCGGAAGGTAACCCCTCCCCACATTTGGTCTTTATAATATGCCAGTCCTCCTAGAATAAAACTGTATTCGTTAAAATCTGTTTGGATCATTAAAGACGGCTCAAGCACCAGGTCAAAGTTTACCGTATGAACATAACCCGCCATAAAATACGCGTGGTTCTCCAACGGGTTCCTTATATCCACGCCAAAATCAAATTCTGATTTCAGCACGTGACTGAAACTCAGACCTGCCCAGTATTTCTCATTTCTGAAATATACCCCAATGGCCATGTCTGGTCGAACCTGTGATTCAGATGCATCCAGTATCACCGGATCATCGGAATCAATCGCGCGGTACACTCCCTTGTCTATTGACTGAGAATAAGCACCTACACGGATCCCGAAGCTCAGCTTGGAATTCTTGATCCCAAGGTGATAAGCATATGATGCCTGAACTTCCAGGTTGTTCAATGGTCCCAGATTATCATTTACAACATGTACACCAAATCCACTTTTGAATTTGTATATAGGTGTCGTTACACTAAACACCTGTGTAGTCGGGGCGCCTCCATTGTCAAATGTTCCGTCATATCCGGCCCATTGCTGACGATGGATTAACGTAATCTTCGTCAAACCTTCAGTTCCCGCAAATCCAGGGTTGTAATAAAGCTTGTTCATCATATAGTATGAGAACTGAGCATCCTGTTGGGCAAAAACTGATGTTAGGCTAAAAAATGTTGCCCCAAAGCAAACGTAAAAAACTAACTTTCGCATATCTGGATTAAAAGCGAACCCTAATATAATGCATTTTGAACATTACATTCAAGCCGCCCGAAATTAATGGCGTAATATAAATGTCGATCGTTAGTAAATTTAACGAATAATTTCTCGCTATTTTATATTATTCGCCTTCTTTATGTACAATTCGATGGCTCCCGTCATCGACGGAGCGTTGGGAAGGGGTGCTTCGATGTCCAACTCAAGGCCAGCTTCACGAACCGCCTTGGCCGTAGTAGGCCCAAAAGCCGCTATTCTCGTGTCGTTTTGCTTGAAGTCAGGGAAGTTTGCAAACAATGAATTTATGCCCGAGGGACTGAAAAACGCCAGTATATCGTAATATACGTCGGTCAGGTCCGATAAGTCACTCGCTACCGTGCGGTATATGACTGCTTCACTATACTGGAGCCCGTTTTTTTCTAAAAAGTCAGGGATATCATCCTTGCGAATGTCCGAACAAGGGAACAAATACTTCTCGTTTTTGTGCTTTTTGAGTATCTCAATCAGGTCAGATGCCGTACGATGACCGGTGAAGATCTTGCGTTTTCTAATTACGATGTACTTCTGTAAGTAATTCGCCGTTTGTTCAGAAATACAAAAGTATTTCATGTCCGCTGGCATCTCGATTTTGAGCTCTTCGCAAATATTAAAGAGGTGATCAACCGCATTTCTGCTCGTGAATATGATTGCAGAATGGTTCAATATATCAATCTTCTGCTTACGGAATTCTTTAATAGACACGGGATCCACCTGGATGAATTTCCGAAAGTCCACTTTAAGACCGTATTTATCAGCAAGTTTGAAGTAAGGTGAGTTCTCGTCGTTGGGTTTTGGCTGCGAGACAAGGATACTTTTTACAGGACGCATCCTATCTTTCACTTGATCTGTCATAGTGCGCTATTATCTATATAGTGTCTTTAAAACGGTTGATACTTAACAAATGCAACTATCAACATAAAAGGCATCAATTCTGTGGCGCAAAGGTAGGAAAATAAATGTAAAATCGAGTAGGGGGCTGAATTCATTAGTTTAAAATATATAACGCCGGCTCGCACAAAATACAGTCCGCAAAGGAAAAATACCACGCTATAATAAAAGCCTTCCCGATTGATTCCCAGGGAAAAAACAGTCAAAAGCAGGAAGACAACCACAACAAGGTAAAGTACCAGGCCTATTCGTATATAGTTGTAATAATGGTTATTCAGGAATCCGGGTATCCGAAACATCGTCTTGAAACTGCTGACAAGCACATATTTAATGAAAATAATGACCAGACAAAGCAGGGTAATTTGGAACCAGGTTAGCATTCCGCCCCAAAAATCATCAAACTGGAACAGGGTCAACCGCAGGTGCATGCCTGATAATTGCGCGAGCATCAACAGCACCCAGGCTCCCAGCATACTGTAAAACAGGTAAAAAAGGAGGTTAACACTGGACAAAGGCCGGCTCTTCATCAGGTTCTCATCCACTTCACGCAAGCTAAATCCCCGGCTCACTTTTAGGAATTCCACAGCAACTTTCGGATAATAAAAGTATAAAATGGCCAGGTATCCCAGGAGAATAAACAGGCTCATGAGCATGACATCACGTAATGCACTCTGCTCCCGGGCAGCAATCAACACCTGCTCCGCCTGCATATTGGCGACCATGTCATTCTCCATGGCCCGATAAATCCCGGTCGTCAGGTTGTATGGATTCAAAGGCTCGCGGTAAAGTGTCAGGATAAATTCGTCCCCGTACAATTCCCGAAGACTATCAAGCGAATACAATCGCCTCCCTGTAAAATGGTCGATTAGGTTATCTTCCTTGAAGACAGTAAGGTCTTCTGTCGTGGCAATCGACAGTTTGGTTCCCTTAAAATCAGCCGCCCGAATCGGCAAATGCAGAATGTTTCCCTGAAATTCCTTCTTTTCCAATACCGGAACCATCCCGTTGTCTTCGTCCAAAACCATCCACTCCTCTTCGAGGTCTTTCACCAGAAGCAATGTATCTGCCGGTGCTGCTTGCACATAATTCGCCCCTAAAAGGACAAATAAGGTCAATATAAGCTGTTGGAAAATTTTCACACTGCAATTTATCAGAATTTGGCTACATAACCGAAATGAAATTTTGAAAGGCTGAAATTCACCGGCTGATCATTGGTCCTCCCAAGCGCAAAGGCCAGTTGTAAATCACCTCCGCCTGTGCGCAGATTGAGCCCCAGACCAAATCCGGTAGGATAATCGGTGGCCGTAGTGGCCAGTGAATTCTCAATAATCCCCTGGTCCATAAATAAAAACAGGTAGGAGAATGTCTCAAAAAACAGCTGGTATTCCACACTCAATGTGGCAAATGAGGAAGCAAAAAAGTTATTCTCATTGAATCCCCGCAAACTTCTCAGTCCGCCCAACCTAAACATATCATTCAGAAATAACTGATCATCATCGATAAATCCCGCATGCAACCGGGAGTAGATCAGACTGCGCCGGCCTGCCTGTATGCCTAATGAGGCAAGGACTTCGGCCGTAATCTGAAGCGTTTCCAGGTCCACATTCTCATACACTTCTGCCGGGATATCCGTATTCCGCCTGATTTTCTTATCCCCTATGGCGCCTGTCGCCTCTATTGACCACCCCTTATTGTCGGCCCAGCCATCCTGCAGGTACGATGATGAATATTCCAGCCCATAATAATTCACATTCTGATCAGATAAACCGGGCAACTCGGTCAAATCATTATACTGACTGGTCGATAATAAGCGGGTACTCTTAAACCGGGTGAAGACACCCAGCTGATGGATCCCTGTTGTAAATGCCAGGGCCAGCCGAAATTGCCGGTTAATAAAGGTACTGTCTTCCTTGAGCAACTCAAATCCACCGTCAAAGTGGATCGGCGATCGAAACAGGTTGGGGTGGCGGTATCGGATAGACAGGGTCTGGGATAATGGTTTGACACGCTGCCAGGCCACATCCAGCTGTTTTCCCGAATTAAAAAGGTTGGCCAATGACAAATCAAGC
Source organism: uncultured Roseivirgaceae bacterium (assembly GCA_964351425.1). Taxonomy (GTDB): domain Bacteria; phylum Bacteroidota; class Bacteroidia; order Cytophagales; family Cyclobacteriaceae; genus JAUILA01. The sequence continues at coordinate 635 of CAYGOW010000313.1, read as the reverse complement.
TGACCGGTGATCCGAATGCCCCCATCATTTTCTTCATTGGGTAAAAACCCCACAATCCCGTCAATCCGATTGGACGGCACCTTTTGCAGGGGAAGATACAACCGGGCCGATTCATTTTGAAAGGTTAGAACGGGTTCACCGGCTAGTTTCATAAATTTCATCCGTCGGATTCTGGCCGGTACCTGATTTAACGATTGCTGATCAAACAACGTACCGGGCATCAGGTGAAGGTAACTCATCAGCCAGGGCGTTTTGACTTCCGAAAACCCTTGCACCCGGAGGGAATCAAATACAATCTGCGGTCCGGTCTCATAGGCCAGGACTCCACTGATCGCTTCTTCCGCAATTCTTACAGAATCCAGTCGGATCGAAGCAAAAGGAAATCCGTTATTCTCACTGTAGGAAATAATCTGATCAAATAATTTACGATAGGCAGTCAGCCGGAAGGGCTTGCCGGAAAAATCCCTGGGCCTGTAGCCCGCCCGTGAAAGGATGATTTCAGGCACATTCCCCGGGGCCAGTTTGGCCCACCTAAATTGTGGCCCTATATATAAGGTGCCGGATTGCACGGAATCAGCAGCTGGCTGAAAGCCGTATGCCGCGGATAAATAGCCCCGGTAATGCAAATCGGAAAT
>CAYGOW010000312.1:4607-4814 GCA_964351425.1 uncultured Roseivirgaceae bacterium | reverse complement strand
GCGAATACAGCGCGCACCTACACCCGGTTAGGACGCTATGAGGAGTCGGTGGTTTTATATAGCCAGTGTCTGGAAGTAGTGGATTCGCTGTTTGGCAAAACGCATTTTTATTATTCCGGTCTGATAGGAAGTCTGGGTACTTCCTATTTTGAGTTGGAAGAATATGACAAAGCCCGGGAGGCTTTTCTGGAGGCTGAACGGCTTGCC
>CAYGOW010000312.1:3773-4597 GCA_964351425.1 uncultured Roseivirgaceae bacterium | reverse complement strand
GCAAAATAACCTGTTGGAGGCAAAGGCATATTATGAAGAAGCGCTGGAGATGCGTGAGAATGCACTACCCGAAGGCCATTTTCAAATCGCCCAAAGCCAGCAGAAATTGGGTGAATGCCTGCTGCGCCTTGGGGATTTTTCAGCCGCCATAAAATATCTTGAATTGGCATTGGATTCCTTTGAATCCGATCCGGACACTGAAGAGGCGACGATTAGCTCACTCAATGGTTCGCTGGCTCTAGCGTATGAGGGGGTTAGCGACAAAGAACAGGCTGGCTACTACCGACAGCGGCAAACCGCGTCGGAGTAACCATCCTGAATTCTAACCTAACAGCCAACTTGTTTAATCCTTACTGTAGCAAATGATTGTGTCGACTCGAAGCATACTTCTGTTGGCTTCGAATAATTCGCATCCGCGAGGAACTTCCATTTGAACCCGTCTTTGTATTCAATCGTAATGCGAATGTCATAGGCGCCGGCTGGGATCGCCTTGACTTTCTTGGTATTGGTCTTGATATCGCCGCTGGAAATTGACTTCGCGGATCCGTTTAACTTGTAATCGATCCGGAAACGCATCGTAACACCCAGAAACCCATTTTTATTGTTCAGGCTCACGTCCTGCGACGGGTATTTACTGGTGGTACATTCTTCCACACTATATTCGGTCGTATACCCCAGTTTGGCATTCGTATTATCCTTCAGGTATTTCAGGCTGTAAGCAATAGGCACCCCTGGGTTGTTACGACTGTATACCGCATTTTCTCCCTGGAGAATTTCTTCAATATCTCAGAGGTGTTGTCGGTGGACCCATCATCCACCACAAT
>CAYGOW010000312.1:3373-3763 GCA_964351425.1 uncultured Roseivirgaceae bacterium | reverse complement strand
CTACTGTAATGGATGATTTATTCAGGATGGATTTGTATTTGGCTTCCACATCCCCGCTGACACTGGTAAGACCGGTGGCATAATTGAAGGCTCCCGCCAATTCGGTATCAGTAGCAGATTCGGTAGTCACCATGCGGAACATAATGATCCTTCCGTATGAAACCGAATGCACATACGCCGGCGGACCATTCTCCCCGAAGGTTGACTCCACGTCTGACAAGGTGGCGTTTGGTCCGAATACGGCTCCCGGAGAACTCGGGGGATCCATCGTGATCGTATAGAATCGCTGCTTGAATACCATCATGGCCACCCGTTCGGTTTTATTCGATGTAAAATTGAACTGGGCCTGCGCATCTCCGCGCGCCCAATCTACGTTGAGTCCGACGTCAA
>CAYGOW010000312.1:0-3363 GCA_964351425.1 uncultured Roseivirgaceae bacterium | reverse complement strand
TACTCAACTGTTTCGAAGAATAGGACGTCGCGGAAGAATATGATGAGTTCGAAGCAATCGTGTACCCGTCAGGCTTTGCATTGGCATTCCACCATTCCAGTGCCTCGTCAATCTTTGTTGAGACAGTCAGGTTATCCGGGTTGTCGACCTGGATATTTCCATTCGAACCAATACCCGGTAAATCGAGGCGCAGGGAAACAGGAGCACGGTCTACAGGAGCAGGCGTAGGCAATCCACCGAGCGTGGCCTTATCCGCCACCACCAGGGCGCCGGGATAAATAATCCCGTCGGTGGGCCGCAGGACGGCAATCTCGTCAAAGTTGCTTTGCAGGCTTATCCGCTGAGTTTTACAGGTCGTAAATGACCCATTGCTGGAAGTGGTATTGGTAGATGGTCCACCAATCTCCTTTCGGGCGATGGATCCGGATATCGGCTGGACATTAAACAGATCCGTCGGATTGAAATTCATATTTTTAATGTAATCCGTGATCGTTTCAGCATCCGGCGAGATCAGTTCCGGCGCCGGATCTTCCGAATCGCAGGAAGGAACCAGCAAGAGTAAAATAAATAAGGCTAAAATAGATTTTAGGCTTTGTTGTAAGTATGCTTTCATGGCGTTTAGAGTTTGTGTTCATCTCTATAGGCGACATTCGGAAGCAAAAGTGGTAACGGGAGTATGATTTTTTTTAAAAAAAATTATTTGCTGGGTGGAGGAGAGACTTGCTTGGGGTGTCAATACAGCATACAGTGTGAGGATACAGGATACCGTCCCCCCTGGAGGCCTGTCGGCCGGAGCATTAGCGAAGGCTGAGGGGCAGTGCCATGTAGCGCACGTGAGTGCTGCTATATGGCGTGGGGGGTGTCGATACAGCATACGGTTTGAGGATACAGGATACCGTCCCCCCTGGAGGGGGGTTAGGGGGGTGTCAATCACTGTCAGGATGAAATGATAACAATGAGAATATAACACCCCTAAAGTCCCCTCAAGGGGACACGGAGATACTATGAGGAAGTCGGTGACCGTTACACCCCCATGGTCCTACACCTGCGCTCTAACTCCAGTGCACAGCCATCAAGGGGACACTACTTCTTTTGAATCATAATCGCCTCGCCCCGCAATGAAGCCCCCCATCCCCCGCCACCAATATTTCATGCAATCCCTACTATTATAGTATCGGCATTTCCTGTAATTTTGATCCCTTAATCATTACACCCATGTCAGACGAATCGCTAAATTTCATCGAACAAATCATTGAAGAGGACCTGGCTGCCGGTTTATCCCCGGACAAGCTGCGGTTTCGCTTTCCCCCGGAGCCGAATGGCTACCTGCATATCGGGCATGCCGCGTCCATCTGCCTGAATTTTGGCCTGGGTCAGAAGTACAATGCCCCGGTGAATTTGCGGTTTGATGATACCAACCCGACCAAAGAAGAACAGGAATATGTCGATGCCATCAAACGGGATATCGAATGGCTGGGCTTTCAGTGGGCCACCGAATGCTATTCGTCCGACTACTTCCAGCAGCTATATGACTGGGCGGTCGAACTGATCAAAATGGGCAAGGCGTATGTTGACGGACAATCCACCGACAAGATCGCCGAACAAAAAGGAACTCCCACGTCACCGGGCACGGCCAGTCCGCACCGGGATCAAAGCGTGGAATACAACCTGGATTTATTCGAGCGCATGAAGAATGGAGAATTCGCCGCAGGCACGTATGTGCTCCGGGCCAAAATAGACATGGCTTCTCCGAATATGCTCATGCGCGACCCGCTCCTTTACCGTATCATTAACAAGGCGCACCACCGGACAGGGAATGACTGGTGTATTTACCCAATGTATGATTGGGCACATGGCCAGTCAGATTACGTCGAACAGGTATCGCATTCGCTGTGTACCCTCGAATTCAAGTCCCACCGCGAATTATACGACTGGTGCCTGGACCAGATCATTGATCCGGAGAAGTTACGTCCCAAGCAGCGGGAGTTTGCCCGTCGCAACCTGAGTTATACGGTGATGAGCAAGCGAAAATTGCTGGAATTGGTACAGTCTGGCACAGTGAATGGCTGGGATGATCCACGCATGCCGACGATTTCCGGACTGGGACGCCGCGGGTATACGCCTGAATCCATCCGTAAATTCAGTGAATTATCAGGTATTTCAAAGCGTGACAGTGTCACCGAAGTTTCCCTGCTGGAATTTTGTATCCGTGAAGACCTGAACAAAACTGCTACCCGCGTAATGGGCGTGCTGGATCCGGTGAAGTTGGTATTGACCAATTATCCGGAGGGAAAAGAAGAAATGCTTTCCACAGAGAATAATCCGGAAGACCCGGATGCAGGGGAACGTGAGATTCCATTCTCCCGTGAATTATACATCGAACGCGAGGACTTCAAAGAAGAAGCGAACAGCAAATTCTTCCGCCTAAGCCTCGGCAAGGAAGTGCGTCTGAAAAGCGCCTATATCATCAAAGGCGAATCGGTAGTCAAAGATTCCGCCGGGAACATTACAGAAATTCATTGTACCTGCGACATGGATTCGCGGTCCGGCAGCGGCACTGAGGCCAGTACCCGGAAAGTGAAAGGAACCCTCCACTGGGTATCTATCAAACATGCCATTAAAGCGGAAGTGCGGGAGTATGACCGGCTGTTTCTCGAGGAAGACCCGGAGGGACAGGAAGGCAAGACGTTTATGGATCTTGTGAATCCGGATTCGTTGAAGATCATTAAATCAGCTTACCTGGAGCCATTCCTGCAGCATGCAAAGATGGACGATAAATTCCAGTTCCAGCGCATGGGCTACTTTACGCTGGATAAGGATTCCACCGACGAATTACTGGTATTCAACAAGACCGTCGGTTTGCGGGATTCGTGGACAAAGAAGACGCCGGAGAATAAGCCACAGCAGCCGGCAGCAGCCAAAGCCCAACCACAACCTGGGCAGGGCAATCGCAAACCCATCGATGAGCTAAAGAAGATCAGCAAGAAATTCGCGAACCTGACCGGTTCCAAACGTGAACAGGCGAAGGCTAGTATCATGAACCTGGCCGAATCCATTCCTTACGAAGAACTGGAAGACCTGTTCAACACCTCAATGAAGAAAACCGGCACCCGGATGGGGGTAATGATCGCCTTAGCCGTACAGCTGAACAAGGGACTGGTTCGCAATGCAGAGATCGACGCCTTCATCGAGTCGTGCCTGCAGGACAAAAACGAACAGCTGGTGGAAGAAGCGAAAGCGGTGAATTAATTTTATCCCCACGTCGGACGAATCCTTTATTTGTCATCCTCGAAACTATAGCGAAGATGGGAGCTTCTAAGCTCCGGCTAACATAACCAATGAGGTAAAACTGTCCGCCGTAGC
>CAYGOW010000311.1:0-4819 GCA_964351425.1 uncultured Roseivirgaceae bacterium | reverse complement strand
CTGAATATGGAACTCGATACGAATGTTAGTCTTCTCCAGGACCTGCAGGGTCCTAAGATACGCCTGGGTGAAATGGCAAAAGGAAGTAAAATTCATCCGGGTGATCCCTTTATAATTACTACGGATGAGATGGTTGGTAATTCAAAAAAGGCCAGCACCGTATATTCTGAGCTCCCAAATGATGTTCAAAAGGGTGATATAGTACTGATTGATGACGGGAAAATTGAATTACGGGTAGAGGAAGTAAAGGGAAATGAGGTGCGTTGTATCGTTGTGTATGGAGGGAAACTTAAATCACGAAAAGGAATAAACTTGCCCAAAACCCATGTTTCTGCGCCTTCATTGACCGAAAAGGATTTGAAGGACCTGCAATTCGGGCTCGAGCAAAATGTGGACTGGATCGCGCTGTCCTTTGTACGGAAAGCTGAGGATATTCATGACTTACGCAGACGAATTAATGAATCAGGCCGGGATAGCCGGATTATTGCCAAGATTGAAAAGCCTGAGGCCATTGAGAATATAGACGATATCATTGAGGCTTCCGATGCAATTATGGTGGCGCGTGGCGACCTGGGGGTAGAAATCCTCATGGAAGATGTACCCATGATGCAGAAAATGATTGTAAAGAAATGTAATCATGCAGCAAAACCGGTCATAATCGCTACTCAGATGATGGAGAGCATGATCGATGCCCCTCGTCCGACCCGTGCCGAAACGAATGACGTGGCCAATGCGGTAATGGATGGCGCGGATACGCTTATGTTATCTGCCGAAACAGCAGCCGGAGAATACCCGGTTGAGGTAATCGAGAGCATGAAACGTATAATCATCTCCGTGGAGGAAGATGCGGATGTCTATAACAAAAATCATGAACCGGATCCGGATGACCCGCTGTTCTATAATGACAGCATCGTGCTGGCGTCGTGCCGGCTCTCAGCCACTTCCAATGCTAAAGCCATTATAGGTATGACAGCGTCGGGGTACACCGCGTTTAAATTGGCTTCACATCGCCCTAAAGCACATATTTTTATCTTTACCCATAACCGGAGATTACTTCCCATTATTAATCTTATCTGGGGTGTGCGTGGTTATTATTACAACAGCGACGTTTCTACGGACAAAACCTTTGCGGATATTGAGAAAATCCTGAAAGACAAGGGCCATATTGATACCGGGGAGGTGTTTATTTCCACGGCCAGTATGCCACTGCACGAACGGGGCAGAACCAATGCCATGAAACTGAATATAGCCAAGTAATTACCTGAGATCTTTGGGGGGGACGAGGATAACTTCATTCTCCCTGTCGACCATTACCGCCCCCGGTGGATCGCCTTTTCGCTTGCGGACGAATTTTCGCGGGGTTACTATCACCGGGCACAGACTGTCGTTTTTTCGCTTCGAGTAAAAGGCAGCCAGGGATGCCGCTTTTTCAATGACCGGAGAAGGGAATGGCTTCCCGGCCTGGTACTTGATCAAAACGTGTGACCCGGCAACATCCTTGGCATGAAGCCATAAATCATCTTTATAACTGTGTTGCTGAAGCATTTGATCATTTGCACGCGCATTCTTGCCCACCCTGACCGCGAAGCCATCTATAAGGTATTCCCGGAAGGGCAGGATAATGCTTTCCTTTTTTACAGCTTCTTTCCCCAAGCCATGCGTTTTTAAATAGGCCCGGAGTTCCTGAATTTCCTCTATATGCTTCAAATCTTCCAGCTGTTTTCTGGCCCGGTCAAGTTCACTTTCCCTGTGTTGAATATTCTGTTCGAGCTGGGTTATTTCCTTGTGCTGGTTTTTGGCTTTTTGATAGAAATGGGCGGCATTATCCTGGGCGCTAAGGGTAGGGTTTAAAGTAATGCTGATGGATTTTTCAAGGTCGTAAAAGTCAGCCAGGGATACCTTTTTAGCTCCCTTAGGTATATTCTGGAGGTTTGCCATAATAAGATCTGCCTGATGCCGGTACGAACTCCCATGCGACAATGCCTCCAGTTTCTGGTATAACCGTCGAATGTATTTTTCGGATTTGTTCGCTTCTTTTTCAAGTGCCTGAATAACCGGTTTCTTCTCCCGGAAAAGCAGTCCTTTCATGAAATACAGCTGGAAGAAGTAGTTAAGTGCCTCTATTGGTTGGGAGAATGTCTTTCCATCCTCGCCCGGAAGCAGTGTGAGCATAATTTCCTCTTCATCAAGTACCCGGAATTCGGGCTTTTCGAGTAGTCTGACAGTTTCCTGAAGCAGCGACCATTGTGCATCACGGGAAAGATCCGCGTAGTTTTTTGATTTGAGAAATTGGCCAATGTGTTTTCCGAAGGTCGGATACAGGACGTGGTAGTCACCGGCTGACTCCTCAAAAGCCGATCTGCTTTGGTCAAGGGTACGGTCGAGGTGCGGGTTCAGATTATAATCATTCTTCAGTTCACTGCGAAAAACCTCGATGATCCGTGTCCCTTCAAAAAGGATCAAATTTGACCGGTTGCCAAAAACCTTAAATACAAGCAGTTGGCCGTTATCGAGTAAGAAGGAAAAGGCCCGCTCGTTTTCATACATGTGGATTTTTGAAATCGTACATTCCTCCAGCGACCGGAAGAGATTCATGCTGTTTTTACGGGCCCGATGATGTGTGGCAGGAAAGGATAAACAACAGAAAGTGGGGGAGAAGTGGACTTTCATATACAGGATTTCTCCTGATGTTGTCTCGGCCTGAATAATGAGTTCGTTTTTCTCCTGCGTGTAGAGTGCGTGCAATTTGGCGCCTTTCCAGTTGGCCTGAAGGCTCGCTACCAACTGTCTTAAAAAATAATAATTGGTGTGCACGCTAGAGCTTCAAGGTTAACCCGTCGTGAGCGATCAAAATATTCTCCGGTAACTCGTTTTCAATAGCGGCATGTGTTCCCATGCGATGGCTCAGGTGGATAAAATAGGTTTTGTCAGCCCCCACTTCGTTGGCAATATCAATGGCTTCAGCCAGCGTAAAATGCGATATATGGTCCTGCTTTTGCAAAGCGTTCAGGACCAGAATTTTTGATCCTTTTATTTTTTTCATGGCCTCCTCCGGAATGATGCTGGCATCGGTGATATAGGTGAAGTCACCGATACGGAAACCGTAAACGGGAAGTTTGTAGTGAATGACATCCAATGGGATAATTTTTACCCCCTCAACGGTGAAGGGCTCACCGTCAATTTCGTGGGTAGTGATTTGAGGTACGCCGGGATATTTCTTTTCGGCGAACGCATAACTAAACTCCTGTTGTAACTGATGAATAACCTGGTTACGAGCATATAGCGGGATATCCGCCTTTTGTTTGAAGTTAAAGGCCCTTACATCATCGAGTCCGGCGGTATGATCCTTGTGCTCATGGGTGAAAATTACCGCATCAAGACGATCAATTTGTTCGCGGAGCATTTGTTGCCGAAAATCAGGACCGGTATCAATGACCAGGCTGACCCCGTTTACTTCTACATGAACCGAGGTTCGAAGTCGTTTGTCACGAAAATCCAGGGATTGACATACCTCACACTGACAACCAATAACTGGTACGCCCTGGGAAGTACCGGTGCCGAGAAAAGTCACCTTCAAAGCTCCAGTTCAGTTTGTGCCAATTCGTAATACAATTTCTTGTTTTTAGGGGACAATTGCTCAGTGTCCACTTCAACCGTCTTTAGAATATCGAGCAGACAGTTGATTTTCCCATCCACAGCGTAGTATTTATTGACCACGATCACTTTGTGATCATTCAGGACACACCAACCCGATTTGAAATTGCCTTTTTCATAGCGGAGGGTATAAGTGGTCTCTGCGAGGAGTTCCTCCAACTTTCGTAAAAAGTGATTGGAGTATTTGATGGTCATTAGGAAATATATTTTTTCACGGTCGTTACCAATTGATCATAATCAAGGGGCTTGATCAGGAAAGCGGTAATGCCGGCTTCTTCGAAATCGCTGGCGCTGTAATTCTTATAATTCCCTGAAACGGCGATGATCGGTATGTTGGCTTTGTTTTCGTCTTCCAGCTGCCGAATCTGGCTGGCAATTTCCATTCCGTTGGCATCGGGTAAGATGATGTCCAGGATGAGAATGTCAAAATCATTCTCCCGGATTACTTCTACAACATTCATCCCGGTTTTGGTTCCCTTAAACTCATAACCCTGGTTCTGGAATATTTTTTTTGACAGGCTCTGGATTACGGGACTGTCATCAGCCATTAAAATTCTTTTTGCCATAAGTACTAGTTTACCACCATTCCAAAGTTCTATGTCGAAAATACTCCACGAGCATTCTCAACAAATATAATCGAATTAAATAATCCGTCGGCCCCTTTCCTTCTTCAATATGCTCTTCCCATAGTTTACTCGCAAGGCTAACCCTGTCGGCCCCAATGGTACCCGAACTACCCTTTAAAGTATGCAATAGTTTTGTTACTTCCTCCCAATCGGGTGTATTCTTGTTCCTTTCCAATCCTTTCCAATATTCTCCGGCAGAGTTCAAAAATTTGCCCCGCCCAATCTGTAAGACCTCTAATCCAGCCAGTCGTTCAAGGGCTGAAGTGGTCTTTTTATTGATCACCGGCCTCTCCTTCAGGTTGCTCCTGTCTGCCAGTTCATGTACATCATTCCAAAGAGTAAGACGTTCCAGAAATTCTCCGCTAGCCAGGCGGTCCTCCAGCACGTCACAACAAAGATCAGGTTGGGTATTTTCAGAACGAAGCACAGGAATATTCTCCAGGTTGTCCGTAACATCCACGCCAAGATGCTCTTCTGATAGAATTATATCAGCCGCAGGCAAATGCCCCGATTTCGGGAGAATATGGTGAATGGCTCCT
>CAYGOW010000310.1:4223-4828 GCA_964351425.1 uncultured Roseivirgaceae bacterium | reverse complement strand
ATGTGCTCCCTTTTTTTATTTCTCCCCCAATCGAAGCAGTTCCGACCCTCTCCCTCCTTTGTCTTTGTCTCTGTCTTCCTCTATATTCACTTCATGTCTTCCCAACACCGCATCACTTTCCCGTTTCAGGCACGCTTCAGACAGCTTGGAGAAGTTTCTCCCGCTACGCGTCATATCGTCTTTGCCCTGCATGGTCATGGACAACTGGCCGAATTCTTTATTCGTAAATTCAATTCGCTCAACGATGGCCATACCGTTGTTTATGCGCCTGAAGGCCTCTCACGTTATTATCTCGAAGGGTTTACCGGACGGGTGGGTGCCACCTGGATGACGCGTGAAGACCGGGAAAATGATATTCAGAACTACATTACCTTTCTGAACACCCTGTACCACCAGCAAAAATCGCAGTGGCCCGCAGATGTCGTGGTACACGTCATTGGTTTTTCACAAGGGGCCGCTACGGCCACACGGTGGATACTGGATGGCCAGGTGCATGCAGATCGGCTCATTCTCTGGGCAGGTATTCTTCCCTTTGACATGAATATCGAAAAGGGGCGTGAAATTCTTCAATCCATGGAAACAATAAGCGTATATGGTACGAAGGA
>CAYGOW010000310.1:0-4213 GCA_964351425.1 uncultured Roseivirgaceae bacterium | reverse complement strand
GATCCCTACCTGTCCGATGAAAAAACAAGTGAAATGACCAAGCTCGCAGAAAAGGTAGGTGCAGATTTTATTTACCTCTCCTTTGATGGCGAACATGTCATTGAAGAGCGTATGCTTCTTTCGCTATTTAATCGCGATGCACGATCGTAGAAGCTGCCTGGGCTGTTGGCAAGACCAGCATATCCGCAATATTCACGTGTGGTGGACGGGTTATGATGTATAAAATATTATCCGCAATATCCTCTGCCTGGAGTGCTTTCATACCGGTATATACTTTGCTGGCTCGTTCTTCGTCTCCTTTGAATCGTACCATGGAAAATTCGGTTTCGACCAATCCGGGATTGATAGCTGAAACCCGTATTGAGGTGCCGTTAAGATCTATCCGTAATCCCTGATTAATGGCATCCACGGCATGTTTTGATGCGCAGTATACATTGCCATTGGGATATACTTCCTTCCCGGCAATGGAACCTATGTTCACAATATGTCCCTGTTGTTGCTTCTGCATTAGCGGGAGAATAGCCTTGGTGACATATAATAATCCTTTTACATTAATATCAATCATGGCATCCCAGTCATCTTCATTCCCGTCTTGTAACGGAGCCACTCCGTGAGCATTACCTGCATTATTGACGAGCACATTAATCTGCTGCCACTCAGCTGGCAGGGAATCAACTGCCTCATGAACCGCCTTACGGTCCCTGACATCGAAGGATAATGTATGGATACGAACAGCGCCCGAAAGTTCGGATTTAAGCCTGGACAGCCGCTCCTCGCGCCTTCCGCATAAAATTAAATCGTAATCGTTTTTGGCTAAAAGGCGCGCGGTAGCTTCTCCAATTCCTGAAGTGGCTCCGGTAACAAAAGCAATCTGTGGCATTATTGAAATAAGAAAATGAGCGAAATGGTATTGGTCTTCAAGCTCTCAATTCCCTGACCAAAATCGTTGTTGGGATCCTCGAGCATATTCACAAAGCCGCGGGAATAACGCAATTCGGGAGAAAACTTGAAAAGCGGATAATAAATATCAAACCCAACGCCCACTTCACCTGAGAAATTGAATGTTTTGGTCTTCAGGTTATCGTCACCGATGTTCTGAATTTCATTTTTCCCCGATGCTTCAAATCCTGGCTTTACCCCGCCTACGAGGTACATCCGCATATTGCCCCGGCGCTCAGATTTGTATTTCAGGAGGATCGGTAATTCTACAACTGTCGTCTCAACTTGCTCCTTGATGAGCGGATCATCCACGCGTTTGTATTCCACAACGTACTCATTAAATGCAACCGTCGGGGTGACACGCAAATCAAAAAACTCCTGTAGCCTGAAGTTAATGATAAAACCTAAGGAGAACCCCGGTGAAAAGCGAGGTGAAATAGAAAGTACAGAATCAAAAGCATCCGTAACAAATCGATCGCTATACTTCAGGGAGTAAGAGGTAGTGTGCGCCTGAATCAGAAATCCATAGCTGAAATACTTATCATCGTATCCCGGGTTGTTTATCTGTATCCTTCGCTTACTTGATTGGGCACCTGCCGAAAGAGCCATACAGCTCAAAAGAAGCAGGATAGTCAGGGCTTTTGCCCCACGTATATTGAGCTTATGCCAAATGTAAGTGGTCTGCATTGTGTATTTTTAAAACCTACCTTCTCCATAATCTTTAAAAAATCCTCCCCGTCAGGAAAGGCTTTAACAGATTCAGGAAGATAGGTATAGGCTGCGTTATCCTTAGAAATTAATTTACCTAATTTGGGTAAAATCGCCCGAAAGTAAAAACCGTACAGCTGTTTGAAAGGAAATCGCTTTGGCTGACTGAATTCCAGTATCACCGTTTTCCCTCCGGGTTTCAAGACCCGTTGCATATCTGCCAGTCCCTTTTCCAGGTTTTCATAGTTTCTTACCCCAAAAGCAACGATCACAGCATCGAATTTATTGTCATCAAACAGCAATCTCTCCGAATCCCCCAGGGTCATTTCAATTCGGTCATCATAGCCCCTCTTTTTCATCTTCGCCCGACCGACGTCAAGCATCCCTTCCGAGATGTCCACACCAATGACTTTATCAGGATTTAATGCCAGGGCTTCAATGGCAAAATCACCTGTTCCTGTGGCAATATCCATAATCAGCTTCGGCTGATCTTTCTTCAGCATCCTGATCGCCTTTTTTCGCCAGATGATATCAATCCCCAGACTTAAAAAATGATTTAAAAAATCATACCTGGGACTGATGTTATTAAACATCTCAGCCACTTGTTCCTTCTTTCCCGAAGTTTTCTCTTTATAGGGAACTACCGCCATGCTCGTCTTTTTTTACCTGCGCAAATATAACACAATTCAGTTTAGGCCATGAACAATGGAACTACGGGTTTGGTTATGTGCCATCCATTGAATCTGGTATTGTCACTAAGAATACATCGTTATGTCGAACATGACAGAGATGATACGGCTAAGATTGAAAAGAAAAAAGGGGCCTGAGCCCCTAATTTATTCACACATTCAACTTGTCTTTTATTATTCACTGCCCTGAACGCCAATCACTTCAAATTCCACACGACGGTTTAGTTCGCGTCCTTCAAGTTCATCGTCATTACTGGCCAGTGGCTTTTCTTCTCCATATCCCATAGCAACCACACGTCGCGCATCAATACCTTTATTCACCAGGTAATTCTTGACCGCATTGGCACGTCGTTGGGAAAGATCTTTGTTATAGGCCTTTGAACCAATCTTGTCCGTATGTCCGGATATTTCCACCTTGATGCCCGGGTTTTGAGCCAGCATGGTCTCTAATCGATTTAGCTCGGTATAACTCTCGTCTTTAAAGGTTGCCTTATCAAAATCAAAGTAAATATTTCGCAATACCTGTCGGGTACCCATTTCCAGTTTACGCAAGGTCACCGTTCGCTCCAGCTGCTGTTCTTGAGCAGAAGCAGCCAAACTTCCCAGGTTTACATTCTGAAATACATATCCGTCTTTCTGAACAGACAATACATATTCTTTCGGTGCCTTTGTGGAAATACGGAATTCATAAATTCCTTCCTGTACTCTCGACTTACCTGCCACCATATTATCTGGTCGGCTGCGTACATCCACCGTAGCATCCACGGGTATACCATTTTCATCCAGGACGGTTACAATGACTTCAATAGGTAAAGCAGACGGCTCTGGGTCAGGAGTTTCCACGACTACAGGTACTACCTCCTCCAGCTGCGTACTATCCGATTCATTCTCCATCGCTACTACGTTGTCCTGAGGTACTTCATCTGTCGGAACTGTTACCATGTAGATATCGGTAAATCCTAATCCGTCTTCACGAACAGAAGCATAATAACCACGTTGCCCGTCCTTCGTACTCACAAAATAAACGTCGTCATCGGGTGTGTTAATTGGGAAACCAAGGTTTTCCGGCTCGCCCCATTCGGAATTCGCGCTGTCATACTCCGAGCGGAATATATCATGGCCGCCCATTCCTTTTCGGCCTTGCGAACTGAAATACAATGTTTTTCCATCATAATCAATAAAGGGACCGTCATCGTCATACTCAGTATTGATGGTAGCTCCCAGGTTTCGCGACCTGCCCCAGTCCCCGCGGGGATCCTTCTCCGAATAATAAATATCGATTCCTCCAAATCCTCCCGGACGATCGCTGGCGAAAAACAGCGTGTTTCCATCGGGCGATATTGAAATCGAACTTTCTTTAAATCCTTCAGAGTTAATGTTTTCACTCAGTGGTTCGGGATAGGACCAGGTACCGCCTTCATCCCGGGTGGATACATAAATATCCCCGTTGTTTTCATCCTTGTAGAGAAACAACGTATTACCGTCGGCCGACAAAGCCAGGTTTGAATCATGATATTGTGTGTTGATCACCTCGCCGATATTCTGGGCATATTCCCACGAATCGCCTTCCTTGGTCGTCACAAAAATATCCTCAAATGGCTTGTTATCCTTATCCACATTCTGGTTTAAGTTGCCATCACGACGTCGTGTTGTGAATATCAGCAGTGTTTCATCTTCGTTAAGCACCGGCGCATATTCCTCATATTCGGAATTGATCGAATTTCCCACATTAACGATCGAATAGTGTGCCGGATTGGCCACAAATTCTTTAGCATTGTTACACTCGTAAATTCTACGGCTTACCTCCCCTAATTCTACTTTGTCGAGACCCCTGTATCCGTCTTCCTGTTTGAGTTTATTCAGATACCGGTTGTAGT
>CAYGOW010000309.1:0-4848 GCA_964351425.1 uncultured Roseivirgaceae bacterium | reverse complement strand
CGTCATTATCTTCTACTTCCAATTCAAAGATGTAAATTCCCTCTATCAATCCGGCAACCGTCAAAGTGGCTGTAGATGCATTTGTTAAGGTAGCAGAAGATGGGCCACTAACTTGTCGCCAGGAGAATCGGGTCAATGTGCCATCACTGTCCGTGCCTCCCCCTGAGATGACTGTACTATTCGTTGGCAGCACCAGGGTAATGTCACTGCCAGCGTTTGCTGTAGGTGAGACATTGCCTTGCTGAACGGTCACAATAACTTCATCGCTATCCGATGCATTATCATCATCGGTTACTTGAAGTGAAAATGTATAAACACCTTGTAATAAGTTTGATATAGATAATGTAGATGAACTGGCATTTGTCATTGTCGCACTAGATGGGCCGCTTACTTGCGTCCACTGATACGATACAACAGTACCATCCGGGTCACTTCCGGATCCGACAAGATTCGTTGCATTTACCGGAAGGGTGAGAAGTTGGTCACTGCCTGCATTTGCTATAGGCGGTGCATTCACAGCTGCGGGGTTTACTGTCAACATCATTTGATCAAAACCAGAGGCACCATCATCATCCACCACAGTTAGTCGAAATGTGTATGTTCCTTCGATAAGGTCTGCGACCTGAAGGCTGGCTGTTGTGTTTCCTGTAACGGTTGCCGTAGATGGACCTGATATCTGTGTCCAGGTCCATGAGGCAATGGATCCGTCGCTATCTGACCCTGTTCCCGTAATGGTGGTTGAATTTTGTGGAAGGGTCAATGAGCGGTCAGGACCCGCATTTGCGATCGGGGCAACATTGGCAGGAGCTGCCTGAACGATGACCTGTGCCTGATCTGATGCGGTATTCCCGTCATTGTCAGTGACGGTTAATTCAAATACGTAAGTTCCGGCCTGCAGGTTAGTTGCCGTCAATTCGCTTGAATTGGCATTGGTCAGGGTGGCTGCTGGACCACTTACTTTACGCCAATTATAGGCCACAATAGTGCCATCCGAGTCTGTACCACTTCCCTGTAAGCTAACCAGGTTAGTAGGAAGTTGAATATTTTTATCCGCACCGGCATTTGCGGTGGGAATACCACCGGAAGAACGACGTTGTCTAAGCAGCCATTCGTACAAATTTGGGGTATGCCAGCTATTATCGGTAAGGTAAGTCATCCACCAGGAATTATGCCCTACGCCGGGGTATGTGGTGAATTTCATGTCGCCGGAGGTTGGGGGTGTACAGTTTTGTATGCGGTTGTATATATCTACTCCCCAACTGTAAGGAATGGTAGGGTCCTGGTCACCATGAAATGCCCAGACAGAGATGTCTCCGTCAGCAATTATGCAGGCATCAGCGCCATAACCCCAGCCGGCTACCGGCGCGATTGCGGCTAATTCATTAGGCTGGTTAAAAGTAGATCCGGCATAGCGATATGATCCGCCCCCTCCAAGGCTCAGACCGGTTAAATAAACCCGATCAGGATCGTAACGGTAATTTGCATAGATGTAATCTATTATTTCATCCGTTATATCTGCAAACCAGGTATTAACGGAAGATGTTAACTGAGGGGAAATAACGATAAAGCACTCTTCTACTCCATCAATCGTAAAACACATATTGTGTCCCTTTTTGATTTCAAGAGGAGGCCCGTTACGTTTAACATTCTCCAGTGACGCCGGTGAACCATCACCTCTTTCGCCAAGACCATGAAGAAATATCAGTAACGGATACTTCTTTGTAGGATTGGTATAATAATCAGGTGGAAGATGTTCGAGATATCCAACACCTGTATCGGTTCGTTTCGCAACTTGCTGGGTCCGTCCCGTAAAAGCCAACAGAGACAATAAGACAATTGTGCCAAAAAATACCCGCATGTTTTCCTTCTTTCTATCTCAAATTCAGAATATTATCTTTTTCAAACATCTAAGATATCTGTTTCAGAAAGAAAGATTTTGAGGGAATTGGTGCTTTCCTTACATAGGAGATTATTCACATGCTTTTATTGCTGTGTCCGGGAGATTAAGGAGGTATATATTCCCACCCAGAATGCCCCGAAGGCGCTCATCTGTCAAAATAAGCGTATTTTGGTCCAGGTAGGTTACAGCTTCTTTTTGGGTATAGGAATTAAGGATCAATTCGGTAAGAACACCATTTGAGAACTTTTCACCCTCAAAACAACTGAGAATCCATAATTTATCATGGGATAAAAGGGCAATTTGATCTTCATTCGCATTGATATCTGCTGCTGTCAGCCAGTAATTCGTCATAATTCCTTCACCGAGCTTCAGGCTGTCAACCAGTTTGGCTGTATAATCACCAGGTTGATCAGGAACACGATAAATGTGGGTATAACCAGTAAATGGATCTGTTCGGTTTTTAGTAAAAATGTATAATGCATCGTTATAATGAATTAGTGATTCGGCGTCATAATGCATTGAAGCAGACGACGGCGGAAATTCATCCTGATCTTCATACGTAAAGGAGATGGTTTCTGAAAGTGCCCGATCCTTTGAAAGATCTGATTCTTTTACTTTGTAGATAAACAGCTTTTTTCTGGCATTCAGATTATTACCAATATCGGCGATGTAAAGGTTGCCTTTCTTGTCTTTAGCCAAATCTTCCCAATCCATATTCCGCGCGTAAGATATTGATACCTCCCGAATTACTTGCCCCATGGAGTCAATCTGATACAGTGTCGGATCATCCCCACTATCATTATGGGACCACATTCTTCCTGTTGCATCGCGTATTATTCCTGAAGATTCGGTCAAACTACCAGGCAGGACCCCTGTTTGTGTTAATTCAACCTTTACCTGGGCCGGTGGAGTCCAGTCAGGAGTTGGTTTCTGGCTGCCTGGATTAATAGTATCTATCTGATTCAAAGTAAACTCCATGAACCAGTCGTAAATGGAAAGGCTGTCTGAAACTGAGCTATAGATAGCTGGCCAGGCAGTATGTTCGGCATTTACCGGACTAAATCGGTATCTCGTATTATCAAGGTTCTCACCGCAATTGTACAAGGCATTGAACATTTGCTGGCCTTTCGCCAGAGGGATAACTGTGTCTTTTAGTCCATGAAAGGCCCATACCGGTATATTCCTGCGTATGATTTTGCACGCTTCATTTGGATTTCCCCAGGCGGCAATCGGGACGATGGCTGCCATTTTGTTTGGATTGTTAAATTCGCTGTAGGCATATTCCCATACGCCATTACCCCCCATACTAATTCCGGTTAGGTATATTCGATTTGGGTTTATCCGGTAGTTTTTAAGCGCAAAATTAATAAAATCATCTACATCCTTTGGTTTCCAACTTGATTTGGGGCTTTTAATCTGTGGTGCCAAAATTATAAATCTATAGGGGTGAATGGCGCTGTACTCTGAGCCATTTTTGGCTACAATGCGTGGAGGCCCCCAACGAAGTAGATTCTCCAGGTCATTTTTCTGCCCAAAATCTCTTTCTCCCAATCCGTGTAAAAAAAGAATAAGCGGATAAGATGATTCCCTATTATTTTGATACGCGTCGGGCAAATGCTCAAAATACCCAGCATGTTCTTCGCTGGAAGGTATCAGTGTATAATTATTGGCAACATTCTGGCCTGCGATGGCGGTGCTGGAATAAAGCCCAATAAAAATTATCAAAAGAAATTTCAACATAACGGAATACAGAATAAGGTAATTGTAAATACTTTTTCGATAGCTTATTTATTTATTCCTTTCAGGAATTTTCGATATTGAGAAGAAATGCGATTTACCATTCTTCGGATTGTATAGTGCCTCTTTATCTGAATTGCTGCATTTTTTTCCAGATAACTTTTAAACTCCGGTTTATTTTTTAAAAGCAATATTGATCGTGCAATACCATGATAGTCACCGGGTTCAACAATAATGCCAGTTTCTTCGTTTATGATTTCCTTTGTACCCATGACATTGGTCGCTATGACCGAACATCCGGAAGACATGGCCTCCAAAATGCCAATAGGCATTCCTTCCCATAAAGATGGGAGACAATATACATCAGTCCAGCTAAGGATATTATTTACGTCATTTCTAAAACCCGTAAAAACTATCTTGTGATCCAATTTTAACTTATGTGCCAGGACTTTTGCACTTGTAAGAAGTTCACCATCTCCTACGACAATGGCTTTTACTTTTGCGTAACGTCGCAAATGATCCATCGCGCGAATAAAGGTCAGCGGATCTTTTTGTTCGGTCATTCGTGCAATCATGCACACAACAAAATCATCCGGTAGAAAACCAAAACTTAATTTTTGATTGTGATCACCCAGGCCATTGAACACTTTTGCGTCTACTCCATTTACGATTTCCATGGAATTATCGAGTCCGAGAATTTCTTTCCCAATAACATAATCACTAAAGCTCACATTGATCACCAGGTCGGCCTGCCCCGACAGGTACATCTCTGATTGTTTGCGCATCCATCGTCTGATGCCATTCATACTATCGCGAAAAGTCCAGCCATGAACGGTATAAATAAGTGGGATCCCCAATTTCTTACTGACAAAGTAGCAATTAGAGCAAGCCCTCGCCCCATGCGCATGAATCAGATCAGGCTGAATTTCTTCTGATAACTCGAGTACTTGTTTTCTTATTCGTAAATCAAAAGGACGTGACGTCGGTATGATAAATGACGGGACACCCAGGTCATACAACTTATCATGCATATCGCCTTCTCCAAACGCCAGGACATAGGATTCGTATTTTTCCTTATTGATATGTTTGACTAATTCCTGCACATGGGTTTCACCTCCTCCAATATGCCCCTGTCGTATGGTATGTAATATTTTATAGGGTGCCATGTGTCTTCTTATGATGGGTGAAATTCCATAGAACCGCACGAATAT
>CAYGOW010000308.1:3612-4865 GCA_964351425.1 uncultured Roseivirgaceae bacterium | reverse complement strand
ACATATTCGTATTCTTCCGCACTCGCCCCGTTAAAGGCTCCCTCAAGCAGCTCATGACGAGATTCTCCCTTGAGATTCAGCGACCAGTCGCTGTTCAGTGAATAGTTCACGTTCACCGCAGGCAACAGACCTGCCCGGTAGACATTCTGAGCCTGAACTCCGGCCGCTGACATCCAGAGCAGCAGCAATCCGCATACAAACTTATCAGTACTCAAGATTACTTGCCTTTTGGAAAACAATCTCTGCCCTGGAAAGCTTCTGTCCGTCGTCACTGTACAGGTATTCATACCTGACCGTATTATTTGGCATGCGACATCGAATTACCATCTCATAACGAAGGGTGTAGGCACCTGAAATCTCACCGGTCTTCAGGAACTGCAGAATTACTTGACGGTCGCCGGTATACTGGATCTGTACTTTCTGAATCTTTATCTTCCAGCAATCCTCGCAGAGCTGATTAATTATTTTCTCTTTCAGGGCTTCATTTAGTTCACGCCATTCAACCTGAATTTCCGCATCTTCAAGGATGCCCGTGCTGTCAAACTCAATGCTGTGCCGCGACTTCTCAAGTGTATATTTGGCTTCAATAGTCGTCCGTTCAAGACCTTGTTCCAAATACCACTTGACTTTCCCGTCAAGCTCCAGCGAATCTATAAACTGAATGGCCAGGCTCGGGACATCGCTCTCCTTCATCCGGCTTTCCTTTTCATATTTCAACTGAGCACAAAGTGGCAGGGCAGAAAGGACCAAAAGCAAGGTTGATAAAAAGTAGCGTATTCGTCTAAGCATTTCTCAGTATTTTTTATGCATTCCCAATGACTTCTTCGAGGCTAAAGGTAACAAATATCTTATTTTCAATGGGTCACAAAGTGAGGTTGGCAAGATTCAATGTATGTCTCTGGCATAAACTTGGGCCGGAGAATAATCCACCGGGAGTCTAGCCCTTGAACACCTTCTTACTGCATTTTTTTATCCTGAATCACGAATCCAATATTCTTAACCAATGTGTAGCATCCTGTTCTCCATGATCATGAAAATGCCTGCTATGGAATGCGGGTGATTCAGGAGAACCGAAATATCAATCAATCGGATACATATCGATCACCTGTGCGTCCAAATAAATAATACGATTGGGGATAGTTTCAAGGATTGTGTTACGCAGCTCCACAGAAATCCGGTCAGTCCGGTAACGCAATGCCAGGTACAACAAATAAGTCTCGGCAATGTCTTCCCGTATCGGATTATCCCGCGCA
>CAYGOW010000308.1:3135-3602 GCA_964351425.1 uncultured Roseivirgaceae bacterium | reverse complement strand
GGAAGCCTCATGGACAAACGTTTCTTCAAGAATGCCGTCATTCTCATAAAGTACAGACTGCCCGGTATGGATCAGCAGGTTATTATTTCCTCCGCCGAATGGTTCGGTTCCCTTATGAATCCAAACCGTCTCCACATCCACCCGCAAGCCGGTAGGAAGCCGTCCGATTACCTCGGCGTAATACAGCGCCTCCAGTTCCGCATTCTCCCGTGTAAACTCAGGATTAACCTGAATCTCCGTTTCCAGTCCGTCGTCAAAACTCGCATCAAACAAAAATGCCTCCACAGTAATCCAGTCACTTACCCGCCGGTCGTACATCACCCGCGTACCTGTCCCGGTATATTCCAGTCCGGTAAATGTGGTCGGATCAGCATCGGTAATAATATCCGGATCCAGGAAAATGGTACCGCTGAAGGGAGGTGTTGCCACCACAGGAGGCTGCGTGGAAGCATCGTCATCGTCGCAAG
>CAYGOW010000308.1:0-3125 GCA_964351425.1 uncultured Roseivirgaceae bacterium | reverse complement strand
GCAAGAGATTAATAAGAATATCCCAAACGCAAGGAGTACATGTAGTTTCATGCCAGAATCTACAAAAAAAATGAAATGGATCAGACCGTGTAGTGATTAAATTCTGGGGACCCAAATCCATTTTACACAAGGACTACCGGAAGTTATCAATCAGCGAAGTAACCACGGCCCGGTTATATTCATTTCCCTGACGAGGGAGCCACCATCGGTCTGAGGGAAAATCTTCCTCTCCCTGATGTCCAAGATCAGTCAGAATTTGATCCATATCAGGATCTGGTGGAATGTCGTATTTGCTCCAGCCGGCAGCGTCGTAGGTAACATAAGGATTCGTGTCATACCCGTTGATGGACCAATAGGTGTCTTTGCTGAGCTTAAATTCATCGTACTTTTGGACCAGTATAGTCAGCACATTCTCATATTCGATGTCTTGTTCACGGAAGACCGCCCGAACACCGGAAACAAAAGGCTGGTCCAAATAATAGGCAAATCGGATTTCCGCATCAGTTCTTACCTTGCCACGAAAGGCCTGACTGAAATAATCAGGGGTCGAAATTGCTATGCCGATCAATTTCTTGTCATTCGCCCTGATCTCCAGGGTCCCTTCCTCATCATTGCCCCGCAAGCCAATAACCAGATACTGCTCATTACCCGATACATAGGAGGAATCAAGGCTGAACCTATACTTTTTGACATATTTATCCGAGAGCACCCCCCTCTCCTCCACTCGCCGCAAAAGGTTCACATTCTGACTGGCTCCGGGGGTTATAGTCTCGGAAGCGTTAATAGCCTTCCAATCCGGATCATCCGCCAGCATCCGCGTATTGTCACAAAAAAATTTATAATTCGAATAAAGCGCCGCATTGAATTGCTTGCCGGAATAAATTGAATACCCAATGCTCTCTGCATACATGATGTACCTGTTAGCATTGCGCGCTTTCTCCCGGTAATGGGCCAGGGCAATGTGTGGGTCCCTTCGCCTCGTCCTGTTGTATTGCCTGACAGCCTCCCGCACAAAATCATCCATGTTTAATTTATCCGCCTGCACCACTACCTCGTCCAGGGTGGTCGTTGACGGGATCATTCGGAAGATGCTGGTTTCTTTGCCTTCACCAATCGTCAGGCGTAGTGTCTCATAGCCCACAAATGAAATGAGCAGGGAATCTGTCGGCCTGGTATTAAATAAGCGAAGTCTGAATGCGCCGTTTATGTCTGATGCAGTCCCGGTCGAACTCCTGGGAAAAATAATGTTTGCAAAAGGCAATGGCTCTCCTGTGGCATTATCCAGAATCTTTCCGGAAATAAGAACATCCTGCGCCATCAGATGGCAGGATGAAAAAAATAAGACGAGAAGTAAATAGTTAAAACGAAAATTCATCAGCAGTTGAATTGTTTAGCACAATATTAATCTGTAATTATCTCTGCTCCTAAGGAGACACTTAACAACTAACACAGAAAATCAACATAAAAAATTGCTATCAATAACCCTGCAAATCGAAGTATCACAAAAAAATAATGAAGACAGTGTAACAGTGTCCTTTAAAATGAAAAATACGCGTTTATTTTACTCATTAGCTGCCTTATTAATAGCGTCAAGTAAGCTCCCTTCTTCTTTGGTATCGTTTCCCAGTTCCCAGAACATTATGCCTCCAAGTCCCTTTTCCATGGCGTACCTCGTTTTTTGAGCCACGGATACCGTATCGTCATAGGAAACCAGCAAGCTGTCTGCACGATTATACATATAGGGAGCTTGAGCCAGATCATCCCAGTAGCGATGAAAATTAGTATCCGGCTCAAAGGTTTTTCGGATATGATGGTAGGCAACCCACCCAATATGAATGCCCCCGCTAAGCTGATACAATCCGTTGTTTGCGGGTGGTACGCCTTTCCAGACTCTGCCATAGAAAGCGGCTCCAAGCACGATCTGTGCCGGATCAACACCTTCCATGATCAGGAAATCCACAATTTTTTGGACTGATCTCGGATCAGGATCCGGACTCAGTCCGGCCTGATACAAACTATCCAGGTGGTCATGAAACGGGGTCCCCTGAATATCTTCACTTCGTACATTACCCAGTGGCGTATGATGCCCGGTATAAATCGACACACCGGAGACCTGGTCGTAGGTCATGACGTTGGTGTAATCGGCATATTTCATCACCTCATCCATGTTCACATAATCGTAGTAACGCTTCCATCCGGCCGATGCAAAGGTTAGTACTTTGGGCTCTTCAAATGCATCCAGCATTTCACGCAATCCTTTCATCAGGGCGGTGAAATTTTGGGTATCCTCTTCACGTGCCATGGTGCCCGCTCCGGATATCCCCGGATATTCCCAGTCCATGTCCATCCCATCCAGCGAATAGGTCCGGATAAATTCACCGGCACTACTGATAAACTTTTCCCTGCTCTCTTCCGTAAGCGCCATGTCCGAGAATCCATCAGCTCCCCACCCCCCGCAGGCGATCATCACTTTTAGATCCGGATTGCGATCTTTTTGCCTGACCAATGCCTCCAGCCTGGGGCCTGCCTCCTCGGGATTGCGAAATTTCATTTCTCCATCGATAACATGGGTGAAGGAGTAAATAATATGCGTGAGTTTTTCTACGGGAATCTCCTCTGGCTTATAATTTCGCTCGGGCACATAATAGGCCATGATGACCGGATCAGCTGAAGATTTACCCTCTTGTGTTTGGGCATCTTGCTGCTCAGAAGGCTGCGAACAACCCCCTACAAAAATCAGGGAGTAGAGAACGTATAATGTGAAGGTACGTGCCAAAGAATTTATGTTTAGTGAATCTGATTATCCGGCAAAAGATATTCAAATTATGCGCTTCTTCAAGTATTCCAATGAAATTACTTCTCTCTGATAGGAATACAATCTCTGAGAAATCCTGAAATGACATAAGGATTTTGTCGCATCGGCATGGATTATGAAATTGCCGAAGGGATGCCTCTATGAGCTAGTTACCACCGGTCATGTGAGTGAATAAGCTTTATCAGGAGAATAATACGCTGAACAAATGAAACTAATTGTACAATTGCTACTGACACTAAGCGAAGAATATGCCCGTCATTGCTTAAAACGATCTTACTTAGGCATTCCTAAACTCAAACAAAATCACAGC
>CAYGOW010000307.1:0-4870 GCA_964351425.1 uncultured Roseivirgaceae bacterium | reverse complement strand
TGTGCATTCACTTTTTTTAATTAATTTCGCACTCCCAAGTGGATCAAAATTAACATTATGGCAACGAGAACAAAAGCAAGCTCAGGAAGTAAATCCAAATCAAAGGCGAAATTCTCAAAAGAACAATACATGGAATGGTTCGAATCTATGATGCTCATGCGTCGATTCGAAGAGAAAGCCGGTCAATTATACGGACAACAAAAAATTAAAGGCTTTTGCCATTTATATATAGGTCAGGAGGCCTGTGCAGCAGGTGCCGTTTCAGCACTGATTGAAGGCGATAAATATATTACCGCCTATCGTGATCATGCGCACCCGATTGCCCTCGGGTCTGATCCTAAAGCAGTCATGGCCGAATTATTCGCCAAAGAAACCGGTATATCTAAAGGAAAAGGCGGATCGATGCACATGTTCGATAAGGAGCATCATTTCTTCGGTGGACATGGGATTGTCGGCGGACAAATTCCTCTAGGGGCCGGAATAGCCTTTGCTGAAAAATATAATAAGACCGAAAATCTTTGTATCTGCTACATGGGTGACGGTGCCGTACGGCAAGGGGCTTTCCACGAAGCACTGAACATCGCCATGGTCTGGTCTCTGCCCGTGATTTTTGTAATTGAAAATAATGGGTATGCCATGGGAACTTCCGTGAAGCGTACGTCCAATGTAACAGAACTACACACGCTCGGCGAAGCATATGACATGCCAAGTGAGCCTGTAGACGCAATGTCGGTCGAAGAGGTGCATAATCATGTTGCCAAAGCGGCAAAACATGTACGTGATGGCAAAGGTCCTTACCTGCTGGAATTCCGAACTTATCGGTACAAAGGACACTCCATGTCTGATCCGGCTAAATACCGTACCAAAGAAGAGGTGGAAGAATACAAACAACGGGATCCGATCGAACAAGTAAAATCGGCAATCCTGAAAAATAAATTCGCCACGGAAGAAGAACTCGATGAAATTGATAATAAGATTAAGGAGCGAGTGAAAGAGTGCGTCAAGTTCGCCGACGAGTCCAACTATCCTGATCCATCAGAAGCATACAAGGATGTGTATGCCCAGGAAGATTACCCTTTTACCGTTGATTAAACGGGACTTAGGAATATTTTTCCTGGTTTTTCCAATTTAGAAGATAATTAGTAGCTTTGCAGCCTTAAATTTTTGTTAGATGGCAGTGAAAAGTAAAAAGAAATCAGAGTCTCATTCAAGCAACGAATTGCTGGAAAATCCTGAAGCATTAGCGCAGGAGTTAAGTAAATGGGAACAATGGCTGGAGAAGCATAAGAATACAACCATCGCAGTGATTTCGGTCATAGCGGTTGTAATAGCGGCTGTCTTCGGGTATCGTTACTATATTTCTTATCAGAATGAAGAAGCGCAGAACGAAATGTTTCAGGCGGTTTATTATTTTGAGCAGGACAGCGTTGTTCAAGCCTTGCGTGGGGATGGTGCCAATCTTGGGTTCATACAGATTGAACAGGACTACAAGGGCACGGATGCAGCGAATCTGGCAAAATTCTATATTGGAGCTTCCTACCTGAAACTTGAGGATTATGAATCATCCTTGTTGTACCTGGAAGAATTCAGCTCGAATGATCTGCTTGTCCAAAGTAAAGCGTACAGCCTGCGAGGCGATGCACATATGGAATTGGGAGAATACAGCGAAGCAGCGAGCTTGTACGAGCGCGCCGCCAATCACAAGCCTACCGACCAATTTTCGCCCTTCTACCTGATGAAAGCAGCATTGGCTTACGAACAAGCCGGGAATAACGAAAAAGCCGTGGAAGCTTACCGGAAAGTCATTGATAACTATCCAACAAGTGACCTGGTACCCCAGGCGAAAAAATATCTCCACAGAATCGTAGGAGCAGCATAGCAAACACGCTGCGATAGCAGCATCTGATGGTCACAGGACTTCCGGGGCATAAAACTCCCCGGTTTCCTATAGATAACTATTCTGGAGGGTGAAATCTAGTGATTATTTAATCGAACACTATGGCAACCACAAATCTCAGCGCTCAGTCGGCAAAAACATTCAAGTCACTTTCTAAGAAGAGGTTTGCCCTTGTGGTTTCTGAATGGAATGATTCTGTCACAGAAGCATTGTATTCAGGTGCATATCAAACGTTACGTGATTACGGCGTCCCTAAAGAAAACATTATCCGGAAAAATGTACCCGGCAGTTTCGAACTGTCACTGGGGGCCCAGTATATGGCCGCTAAAAAAGAAATTGACGCGGTCATTTGTCTTGGCTGCGTTATCCAGGGAGAAACACGTCATTTTGATTTTATCTGCAATGCCGTTGCCGATCGCATCACCAATGTTTCGCTAAAATTTAACAAACCAGTTATCTTCGGGGTACTCACACCGGATACACAACAACAGGCACTGGATCGGGCTGGCGGAAAACACGGAAACAAAGGGGATGAAGCGGCAGTAACAGCCATTAAAATGCTCGGGGAATTTACCGCATGATCATTACCACATTCATCGGGTTTATCCCGGAGAATATCTGTTGCAGGAACAATTACAGACCTTCACCATCAGCTATTAAGTCAAAAAAGTATCCAGTTCATCAAAAGGGATATTGTATAATAAAACCCCAACCGTTTTCCGATTGGGGTTTCGTTTTTGAGATAAATAATTTGAAAAGAGAATATGCTATCCCTTCTCTCTTCACTACATATTTTTCACAATCTCTTCACCAAATTCAGAACACTTCAGCAAAGTGGCTCCCTCCATCAGGCGTTCAAAATCGTAAGTAACTCGTTTCGACTCAATGGCTCCTCCGATTCCTTTGTAAATAAGGTCTGCAGCTTCCTGCCATCCCATATGCTCGAGCATCATGGCACCGCTAAGTATCACCGAACCAGGGTTTACTTTATCCTGACCTGCATACTTTGGCGCGGTACCGTGAGTCGCTTCAAAAATTGAAGTTCCGGTAATGTAATTAATGTTCGCACCCGGAGCGATACCAATTCCGCCTACCATGGCTGCCAGTGCATCCGATACGTAGTCGCCATTCAGGTTGAGTGTGGCAATCACTGAATATTCAGCCGGACGCAGCAGGATTTGCTGTAAAAATGCGTCTGCAATGACATCCTTAATGATCACTTTGTGGCCATCTTTTTCGATAACCTGCCATGGACCTCCTTCATAATCCGTTGCTCCGTAGTCATTCTTCGCCACATTGTAGCCCCAGTCACGGAAAGCACCTTCGGTGAATTTCATGATATTTCCTTTGTGCACGAGCGTTACTGAATCACGCTTCTGGGCGAATGCATAATCAATCGCAGCACGTACCAGTCGTGACGTTCCTTCATCTGAAACAGGCTTAATACCATAGCCTGCGGTATCAGGGAAACGAACTTTCTTAAATCGATCCGGAAAATTCTCCTTCAGGAGCGATGCAAACTTCTTGCAATCTTCTGTTCCTGCCTGAAATTCAATTCCGGCATAGATATCTTCTGTATTCTCCCGGAAAATAACCATATCTGTCTTTCCAGGCTCTTTAACCGGAGAAGGTGTCCCTGTAAACCATTTTACCGGGCGAACACATGCATACAGGTCCAGTTCCTGACGTAAGGCCACATTGAGCGAACGGATACCCCCGCCAACCGGCGTGGTAAGTGGTCCCTTAATTCCGACTAAATACTCACGAAAAGCATCCAAAGTCGCAGCAGGCAACCATTCTCCAGTTTCATTGTAGGCCTTTTCACCGGCTAAGACTTCCTTCCAGGCAATTTTCTTTGAGCCGTTGTAGGCTTTTGCCACGGCAGCATCCAGTACATGCTTGGCGGCTGGCCAGATATCCACTCCGGTTCCATCTCCTTCGATGAATGGGATAATAGGATTATCCGGTACGTTAAGTTCTCCATTGCTAATGGTTATTTTTTGTTCGCTCATGCTGATCTAGTTTTATTGTTGTGCGGATGCGAATTTACGTAAATTACGGGTTTTACGGAAAGGAGACGCCGTTTTATTGATCGCTTCGACAATAGATGCCATTTACCATCGTTTGAATTGGAATGATGACGTTGATTTATTTATACCTGACGCTGTTCTTTGCTGCTCCGGCACCTGATGTATGTCTGTCAGCAGAGGAAAAAAAGCTTTATGACTTAATCAATACATACCGCCGTGAGGAAGGGCTTAAGCCTATCCCCTTTTCAGCCAAGCTCAGCCTGGTTGCCAAGGCACATGCGGTGGACCTGACGAATAATTACGCATTCTCCCGGGGAAACCCTTGCAATCCACACAGCTGGTCGGATCGTGGCGACTGGTCTGCCTGTTGCTATACCGAAGACCATAGTCAGGCACAATGCATGTGGAATAAACCGAGAGAGATCGCCGAATACAATAGTGAAGGATACGAAATCGCGTATATCGATTCCGAAGGTGCCAGCGCCGAACGCGGCTTATCGGGATGGAAAAAAAGTCCCGCTCATAACCCTTTACTGGTCAATAGTGGTATCTGGGAGTCCGCCACCTGGCGCGCTATGGGTATTGGAATTCACGGAGAATATGCCGTGGTCTGGTTTGGGCAGCTGGAAGATCCTTCAAACCTGGAGGTTTGCCGGTAATGTCTAATATTGCTCCTCTTCGTTCGGAAAATCGCCCGATTTAACGTCTTCAATATAATGAGATACCGCGTCTGAAATGATGGTATCCAGATCGGCATACCGGCGAAGAAATCGTGGCTTGAATTCCTTGGTAATACCAAGCATATCCTGCATAACCAGTACCTGCCCGTCGACATGCTGACCGGCTCCGATGCCAATAATGGGTATGCTTACCGTCTCCGCTACTTCCCTGGCCAACTGGGCAGGGATTTTCTCCAGGACAATTCCGAAACAGCCACATTCCT
>CAYGOW010000306.1:0-4872 GCA_964351425.1 uncultured Roseivirgaceae bacterium | reverse complement strand
AAGCACTTATTACAGGAATTACAGGGCAAGATGGTGCATATCTTGCCGAACTCTTACTCGGGAAAGGGTATGAAGTTCATGGGATAAAAAGAAGAACCTCTTTATTTAATACAGATCGTATTGATCATCTGTATCAGGATCCCCATGAGAAACATGTTAAATTTAAGTTGCACTTTGGCGACCTGACGGATTCAACAAATATTATCCGGATTATTCAGGAAGTTCAGCCGGATGAAATTTACAATCTGGGGGCCATGTCCCATGTGAAAGTGAGTTTTGATACGCCTGAATACACGGCCAATGTGGATGGTTTGGGTACGTTACGCATATTGGAAGCGGTCCGGTTGCTTAACCTGACGCACAAGACTAAAATTTACCAGGCCTCTACCTCAGAGCTGTATGGATTGGTTCAGGAAGTTCCTCAAAAGGAAACCACGCCATTTTATCCTCGCTCTCCTTATGCGGTTGCCAAATTATACGGTTATTGGATAACCGTAAACTATCGCGAAGCCTATGATATGTTTGCGGTCAACGGAATTCTTTTCAATCATGAATCGCCCTTGCGGGGTGAAACATTTGTCACCCGGAAGATTACGCGGGCGGCTTGTCGAATCGCCCTGGGCTTGCAGGACACATGTTACCTTGGTAATCTGAATGCAAAGCGGGATTGGGGTCATGCCAAGGATTATGTGAAAGCGATGTGGCTTATTCTCCAGCAGGAAGAGGCTGAAGACTATGTCATTGCTACCGGAATAACCACTACTGTCAGGGATTTTTGTGTAAAAACATTTGGCGAACTTGGTGTTGAGTTAGCCTTTGAAGGGGAAGGAGAAAAGGAAGTAGGACGAGTGGCTAAATCAACCAATCCCGAGTTTAAACTAAAAGAAGGAGATGAGGTGATTAAAGTGGATCCGGCATATTATCGTCCGACCGAAGTGGAATTACTGATTGGAGATCCGACGAAGGCCAAAGAAAAACTGGGCTGGGAGCTGGAATATGACCTGGAAAAACTAGTGAAGGACATGGTTCGGGCGGATCTGGAATTATTCCGTCGGGACGAATATCTCAAGTCTGGCGGTCACAAGATTTTTAATTATCACGAATAATAATAAAGGAATTAATAATCGAGTATAGCGTGGAAAAAACCGATAAAATCTACATTGCAGGTCACCGGGGTATGGTGGGATCTGCGATATGGAGAATCCTGGAGAAGAAAGGACATCATAACCTGATAGGCAGAAAGTCTGCTGAACTTGATTTGCGCGATCAGCAGGCTGTTGCATCATTCATGGCTGAAGAAAAACCGGATTATGTTGTATTGGCGGCTGCCAAAGTAGGAGGGATCCATGCCAACAATACATACAGGGCGGAGTTTTTACATGATAATTTATGCATCCAGAACAATGTAATTCATCAGTCCTATCTGAACGGAGTTAAAAAGCTTTTGTTTCTGGGCTCTTCGTGCATATACCCAAAACTGGCTCCACAACCTTTGAAGGAAGAATATCTCCTGACTGGTTTGCTGGAGCCTACGAATGAGCCCTATGCAATTGCTAAAATTGCCGGGATTAAAATGTGTGAAGCCTACAGGGATCAATATGGTTGTAATTTTATTTCGGCGATGCCTACAAATCTGTATGGGCCGAATGATAATTATGACCTGAATAATAGTCATGTTTTGCCTGCCCTGATACGCAAGTTTCATGAGGCTAAGATGGAAGGCAGAGAGGAAGTAGAGATTTGGGGAGATGGAAGTCCTATGCGCGAGTTTATGCATGTAGATGATCTGGCTGCGGCGTGTTATTATTTGCTTCAAAATTATAATGGGAAGGAGTTTGTAAATGTCGGAACCGGAGCCGAGATAAGTATTCGGGGACTGGCCGAACTCATTCAGGACATCGTTGGCTATACGGGTAATTTGCGATTTGATACATCGAAACCAAACGGGACACCCAGAAAACTTATGGATGTAACGAAGCTTCATACCATGGGATTTCATCATTCCATTGAACTTGAGGACGGGATCAGGGAGGTATATGGAATGTACAGAGAAACGGTGGGGGCTTAAGTTTTACATGAATATGAGGGGGTTGAATTCAAACCAATGATTCTATTATTGAAGATTAAGAGGTACTTTTTTGAAGGGCATGAACGAAGTGTCAAAGCAAATAAGAATATACTTTATTCCTTTGGAATTAAAGGAATAAGTATTGCGGCACAATTTGCCCTGGTACCACTTACGCTCAATTACCTGGATCCTACGAGATATGGAATCTGGCTGACCATGGCTTCTATCCTGGGGTGGTTCAGTTTTTTCGATATAGGTGTCGGCCATGGACTGCGTAACAAGCTCGCCGAAGCCCTGGCCAAGGGAGAAACGAAGGAGGCAAAAAAGCTGATCAGCACTGCCTATGCCCTGGTAACACTAATATTTGTTGGCTTACTGATTCTATTTTGGGGGATTAATCCATTTCTGAATTGGGAGAGTATTTTGAACACCCCTGCTGGAATGGGTGATGAGCTTCGGCTGATCATGTTCATGGTCTTTGGTTTCTTTTTTGTAAGGTTTATTCTGGCTCTTATCGGGAATGTCCTGTTAGCCAAACAGGAGCCGGCATTAAATAACCTCATTTTCCCTTTATCTAACGTTCTTTCGCTTATCGTTATCTATATTCTCACCATAACAACGAGCGGATCGCTCTTTAATGTAGCTCTTGTCTTTTCACTTCTGCCAGTTTTGGTTTTGATGGGATTTACTCTTGTGCTATTTCTAAAGAAATATCGAACTATTTCCCCCAACTTCAGATATATTGATTTGAAATACCGGTCATCTCTTTTAGGCCTGGGTGTCCAGTATTTTATTATTCAAATGGCAGCCATCATCTTATTTACCACATCCAATTTTATTATTGTTCAGTTATTCGGTCCGACGGAAGTCACCGAGTATAATGTGGCATTTAAGTATTTCTCCATAATCACTATGGGATATGGAATCATTATTTCCCCATTTTGGTCTGCAATAACCGAAGCATATGTTAAGCAGGATTTTGACTGGATAAAAAAATCCATGAGAAATTTGGAATATCTGGGTTTGGGATTTGCGGCATTAAGCATTATTTTATTTCTGATAGCGAATCCTGTATACCGTTTATGGGTTGGTGAAGAGATATCTATTTCAGTGTCTATGAGTGCGATGATCTGTGTGTACGTGATTATTTCAGTTATTAGTACTCCTTATGTAACGTTCATTAACGGGACAAGTAAAATACGATTGCAACTGATTTCAGCTGTAGTCTCGATAGCTATGACGATTCCTTTGGCCATATGGTTGGCAACTGCCACCCCGTTGGGACCTTCAGGAGTAGTATTGGCGACTATCTTTACCACATTCCCAACAATGATCCTTTGGAAAATACAGTACAAAAAAATAATCAACGGAACAGCACGGGGAATTTGGGCTAAGTAATATGGAAAACAATCAACAGTCATTACGTACTGCTAAAATAGTATTTATACTAATTTCCATACTGTTTACGATTTCAGTCGGATTCAGTTTAGTGAAGGATGATGGAGAACAAAACCTGCACGTGCATCAGGCCCGTGCATTTGTTCATGGAGAGCTGGATATTGATGAAGCGGTTAATGACGTGGCAATTTATGATGACCGGTATTATGTCCCTTTTCCTCCTTTTCCGGCTATTTTGATTGTTCCGGTTGTGGCGTTGGTTGATGGTTTAAATACTACATTATTCGCATTATTACTCACCGTTCTCCTTTTCTTCGTATTACAATCGCTGTTTAGGCGTATTGGACTTGAGAAGGATAAAATCCTCTGGCTGATTATGGCATTCATATTTGGTACAGGGTATTGGTTTGTTACTAAGTTTAGTTTTGGTGTCTGGAGCTTTGCTCATGTGGTGGCAGTCGTCATGCTTTTTCTAACGATTCGGGAAGCTTTCGGAAAAAAGCGGGCATGGGTGATGGCGCTATTCTTGGGCTGTGCTTTTTTAAGCAGGCAAATGACTATATATTCCTCCTTTTTTCTGTTGGCTGTTCTTGCAGACAAGGCAGAGGGTGATATAAAGACCATTATCAAAGAATTCCTGGTTTTTGGTTTAGTGCTCGTTGGGTTTATATGCCTTTATTTATACCTGAATTATCTTCGATTTGATGACCCATTAAATACGGGGTACGCGTATATCGCCGGAGACCCGCTTCAATTGTTAGGCGATAAACGATACGGGCTTTTCCATTACAAATACTTCACCTTTAACTTTATCTATATGTTTCTGCAAGGCCCACATATCAGTTTTGACGGGCTGGAACCAACGACCATGGATTTATACGGCACCAGTTTAACATTTGCCAGTCCGTTTGTCTTTTTCATATTCCGTGCAAGGGCCAGGAAATTAATAAAAGCAGGTGCTTTAGTCACTATTGGAATTAGCCTCTGTCATATGCTTTTTTACTGTAATAATGGATGGGTACAAGTTAATACCCAACGATTTACCCTGGATTTTCTTCCGATCGTTATGGTCCTTGTGGCCATGGGAGTGAAGGATTTACATATCAAGTGGCTCATTGCTACTGTGTGCGTCGCGATTTTCCTTAATATATTAGCATTTATAGGTATTCCTGTGCTTTCATAGAAGGCGGGAAGCACAATAAAGTCAGGTAAATTTATAAGAGTCATGAGAATCCTTTGGTTTACAAATACTCCCGGATTGATTAGTGGAAAGAAGGATAGTTCTGGTGGCTGGATTTCTTCATTGCAAGAAAATTTAGAGAAAAAGGGAGGCCACGAACTGGGATTGGTTTTCTATTCGGATAGTCAGTCAAACCCCGTCAGGCAAGGGGCAACACATTATTTCC
>CAYGOW010000305.1:0-4884 GCA_964351425.1 uncultured Roseivirgaceae bacterium | reverse complement strand
TGAAGAGATTTACCTCGAGCAGTTGCGTGCGTTTGGAAATGTCGATCGCTACCCCACCTACCGGGTAGTCACCATCGCATATTTTGCCCTGGTTAATCCGGCCGAATTTCACTTAATCCCTGGATTTACCGCTTCGGAAGCCTCCTGGTTTCCTGTGGAGGAATTGCCGAACCTCTTGTACGATCATTCGGCTATCGTGTCGTTTGCATTCGAACATTTGAAGGCGAAGGTACGACGGGAACCCATTGGGTTTAACCTGTTGCCGGAAGAATTCACCTTGCTCGAATTGCAGCAGTTGTATGAAGCGGTATTGCAGCAAAATCTGGATAAGTCAAACTTTCGGCGTAAGGTTATGAAAACAGGGTTATTGAAGAAAAGTGGGAATAAACAACAGGATGTGCCCCATCGTGCGGCCACCATGTATTCGTTTGATGCCGTTATGTATCAGAAATTATTAAAAAAGGGGGTTGGGTTTGAATATTAGCGCCGTACCGAATTACGTGATTGCCAACTCCCGGGGCCCGCGAGCTGGCTGGGAGATTTCCTGATTTGTCTGGAGCAAAGCTATTGTATGGGGGAACCTACGTCCCTGTACCCGAGCCTGATGTTATGGTATAAGGCATTGATTACTGGCGTGTTAAATACCATTTTTCAGTGATTCATTTGTACAATCTGATTAGTATTTTTCCAGAAAATACTATATCTTACTCCTATCAACCTATGAAAGTCGATAAATCCATATTATCAGCCCTGATCGGTAGTGCCAGCCTTTGCGCTGTGGGCATATTTGTTTACATGGTCCTTTTGCCTGCCATCGCGTTTCTGATCATTTCAGGAACATCTTCGCATGATTTTGCTTTTGACGGACCGAAGAATATTTATTGTATTCTGACCTTAAGTGTAGCAGGTGGTTTTATAGGCTGGGCCGTTCACCAGGTAAGGCAGAAACTTAAGTAAACTATCCGAATCCGGGCTTCTTTTAGAGGAGTCTTCTCATTCCTACTCGTGTGGGGAGAGTTCTTTTGATAATTCTTCCAGCGTTTTTCCTTTGGTTTCCGGCATTAATTTCCAGACAAACAGTAGTTGGAAAACCATCATTACGGCGAAAAAGGCAAATACCGGCCAAGGATTTTCTCCGAAAATTCCTTCCTGACGATCAATAAATACGGGAGTGACCAGCGTAATTAATGCAGCAAACACCCAATGCGTACCTGTACCGAGCGCCTGACCCGCGGCGCGCACTTTATTGGGGAATATCTCCGAAATAAAGACCCAGATAACAGCTCCTTGTCCAATCGCATGAGAGGCAATAAAAACTAGAATAAAGGCGAGTAAATAGGTGGGGTCAATGCCTGCATAAAAGGAATACGCAGTCATGGAAAGGCTCAGGATATACCCAATAGATCCGATAAACATAAGCGTACGGCGACCTAACCGGTCAATATAATACAGCCCGAGCATGGTGAATACCAAATTGATCCCACCGATGGCAATGGAGTTGAACAAGGAGTCCTTGGCGGCCAGTCCGGCGATTTCAAGGAGTTCGGGGGCATAATACAGGATGAAATTGATACCCGATAACTGGTTAAACACCGCCAGCAGGAAAGCCAGCAGGATAGGGAATGAATAGCGCTTGGAAAAAACACTGGGCGCGTCTTTATCCGACTCAATATCTTCTTCTATTTCCTTCAATCGTTGTTTGGCCGTGTTAGGATCAATAACCTGCAGAATTTTCAATGCCCCGGCCTCATCTCCTTTTTTCAGGTATAGCCATCGTGGGCTTTTTGAAACGCCCAATACAAAAAGAATGTAGATGAATGCGGGAATGGCTTCGACACCAAGCATCCATCGCCAGTCATTGGCACCGTCAAATCCGGCCAGTAAATAATTGGAAATAAAGGCGATCAGGATACCGAAGACCAGCATAAACTGGTATAGGGCCACAAATTTACCCCGGTTTTTAGATGAGGTAATCTCTGAAATATAGGTTGGGGCTGCCACGGAGGATGCGCCTACGCCAACGCCACCGATAAACCGAAAGAAGGAAAAAGTATACGGATCCGGTGCCAGTCCGCTGCCAACTGCGGAAATAAAGTAGAGTACCCCGATCCATATCAGCGTATTTTTCCGGCCAATTTTATCAGTAGGAATTCCGCCAAACAGGGAGCCCAAAACCGTTCCCCAAAGTGCCATACTCATGATAAATGTACCATGGAAGGCGGGGGAGGTATTCCATAATTGGCGTATTGGCAGGTTCGCTCCGGATATGACCACGGTGTCGAATCCGAACAGGAATCCGGCGAGTGCCACCGCAAGTGACCAGGCAAGGACTTTATTTTTCATGCAGGCAATATATAATAAACAATTGGTTGTTGATGGAGATTTTTATATGTTCTCAAACTCCTGGATTTTGTTACCTGTCAACACATGCAGGTTTTTCGTGATCTTTTCTGGTGGCCAATTCCACCATTTTATAGCAAGCAGCCTTTCTATTTCATCCTCTGAAAACCTTTTCTTGATTTCTTTGGCGGGATTTCCGCCCACAACGCTGTAAGGGGCCACATCTTTGGTTACCGTCGCATTGGTGGCAATGATGGCGCCATCCCCGATGGTAACACCAGCCATGATCGTAGCATTGTATCCGATCCAAACGTCATTTCCGATGATGGTATTTCCCCGAAATGGATACGCACGGTTTTGCATAGCATTCTCCCACCCCTGCCCGAAAATAGCAAAGGGATACGTAGAGATTGCTTCAGTGAGATGGTTTGCGCCATTCATGATGAACGTAACTCCACTCGCGATCATACAGAATTTCCCTATAATTAGCTTATCGCCAGTAAAGTCAAACAGGTACTTCACATTGGCAAGGAAGTTCTCGACCTTCTCGAAGTCATCATAATAGGTATAATCCCCCACCTCAATTTGGGGGTGGTCCACTATCTGGTTCAGGAAACAAAGCCGGTTATAACCGGGTAAGGGAAACATGCTTGTTGGGTCTGGTCCGTGCATCGGATCAAGGTTTGGTTAGAATTTACCGGCGTCTACGTCCTTGACAAATTTAATCACACCGGTCATGTAGGTCTTCTGGTCATCGAACTGAGACAGGTGACTGCCTTGCGGACATAGCAAAAACCGGCTATTAGGGATTTCATTTGACATCCATTCCATATGCTCCGGATCCATCGTGTCGAATGTGCCGCCTATCACCAAGGTAGGGACTTCAATGGACGAGATATCCGCAGTTCTGTCCCAGTCTTTCAGTGTGGCATCTCCCGTTATACCAAACTCGCTATATCCCTGCATGTGCACGTACACCTCTGGATTTACATGGTTTAAGGTGCGCATGACAGGCTCAGGCCATTCTTCCATTGGCATTCTCAATACATGTTGCGTGTAGTGATGTTCAAAAAGCAATTCCATGTAACGGGGGTTCCCGAAATCCTGATTTGCCTCCATTTCCTGTATTTCTTCGTATACAGCGGGGTCCATTTGCGGCCCCAAAACTTCTTTTGCATACGCATTGTAGGCCGGAATACTTGACATCATGTTGGAAATGATCAGGCCCTTCAGGTTTTCCTGGTATTTCAGGGCGTATTCCATGGCGAGCATTCCTCCCCAGGATTGTCCCAGGAGATAAAAATTATCCTTGTTCAGCCCGAGTGCCTGACGAACTTGTTCCACCTCTTCAACAAACCGTTCCTTTGTCCACAAGCTGGTATCACTGGGTTGATCGCTGTAATAAGAGCCCAGCTGGTCATAATAGATGTATTCGATTTCCTCTGAAGGAAAGTATCCGTCAAAGCATTCAAACGCTTCGTGGGTCATGCCCGGTCCGCCGTGGAGCAACAGCACCTTCATCGTCGGATTGTTCCCCATCCGCTTGGTCCAGACGTTGAAGGTGCCCTTGGACGTTTCAATTGGAATCATTTTGACGCCTCCCGTAAGCTGTTCTTCTGTTCCGGAATAGTCCCAGTAAGAAGACGCGGCGACCGCAGTGTTTTCACTCGCCGACTGGGTGTCCTGATTCGTACAGCTCCACAGCGCTAAGCATGCGGAGAAGAGAATGATTAATTTTTTCATAGTTCAGGTTATTCGTCGTTTTTAGCTGTGGTGGCATTTTCAGGTGTTGGAGGAGGTCCCGGAGGGAGAATGCCTTCGTACTTGTAGTCGCCGAGTCGTTCCTTGAATTCCGCTTTTACTTTTTCGCGAAGCTTTTCGTCCTGGTATAAATCCACCATGGTCATGGCCAGCGTCTTTGCCGCCAATCCCATTCCCTTATGTCCGATCGACATACCGCCACAGGCAACCACCGCCCAGGAGTGCCACGGGGTATCCTTTGGTGCGACCGTTGCGCTTAACCGGATAGTGGGAACAACCTGGCTCACGTCCCCGACATCGGTCGAACCGCCTCCCGGGTTTTCTTTGGTTTCTTCCAGCGGTTTGATGCTGGCATCAAGTCCTACTTCGGGCTTCCCGGTCGATTTCTGAATGCCTTTGGCAAATGCCACTTCTTCATCGGTGTATGCTATCTCCCCGAGATACTCCAGGTTTTTCTGCATGGCTTCACCGCCTGCGCGATTCACCAGAATTTCATGAACGCCTGAAATCAGGCTGATTTTATAGTCCACATTGGCCATCATGGCCGCCCCCTTGGCGATCTCTTCGGTCTGCTTCCATACTTCCCGCATTCCATCGATCTTCGTATCCCGCACACGCATCCATACTTTTCCATAATCGGGGACCACATTCACTACCTTTCCGGCATCCATGATGTGGTAGTGCATCCGCACGGTAGGTTTCACATGTTCACGGTAATAATTGATCCCTGTGGTAAAGAGCTCGACAGCATCTCCGGCCGACCGGCCGTTCCACGGGTCGGCA
>CAYGOW010000304.1:0-4885 GCA_964351425.1 uncultured Roseivirgaceae bacterium | reverse complement strand
TGTCCAGGACGGATTTATCATGTTGCGTGAAAAATCACT
The DNA here is from genome assembly GCA_964351425.1 of uncultured Roseivirgaceae bacterium. Classification (GTDB taxonomy): domain Bacteria; phylum Bacteroidota; class Bacteroidia; order Cytophagales; family Cyclobacteriaceae; genus JAUILA01. The sequence continues at coordinate 4,846 of CAYGOW010000304.1, read as the reverse complement.
GAGGGAATCCGACAGCATTTCAGGTCCGGAGGAAAAACTATTAGCCCTGGCGAGGGTACGTTTTGAATTCGCCCTCGAGTACCCTACCCTCCATCAGATGATGTTTGATACGGAGAATCCGCAATGGCAAAAAATTGAACTGGGCAAGTCAATGCTCGCTATCAAAGAATTGATAGAACGGTTGGTAACTGAAATAAGTGGACAACCTGATAAGGTTAACGAATACACATTTAATGTGATCTGTCACATCAAGGGGTATACGTATTTCGCCAATCTTTTGCTGAATACCAGCACGTCCATGACCCGGCATTTTCCGGCTGACAAAGAACAACTTACACATTTATTCATCGACGCCACTGCGCGTTTTATCACTAGTATTCGAAAAAAATGAAAAACAGGAAACTCATCATCGGACTTCTGGGTGTTCTTGCACTTGTGGCAGCCGTATTTATCGCCGTAAAACTGGCGAACACCCCACAGGAGCCCCCACAGGAAGAGGCTACATCAGATAAGGTGGTCGTACATACTATGGCGATCGAAAATGGCGAACAGGAAGCCCTTGTCCCCATCACAGGTAGGGTTGTTGCGGCCGACCAACTGGATATCTACGCAGAAGTTTCAGGCGTATCCTCCTACGGCGCCCGTCCCTTTAAGGCCGGTAACCGATTCAGCAAGGGAGAAGTACTCATCAGGATCAATTCAGTGGAATTCAGCCGTTCGCTAGCCTCCGCCAAAAGCCAGTTCATGAGTTTAATCGCGACGGTCCTTCCTGATTTGAAGATCGACTTTTCAGAAGATTATCCGGCATGGCGGGATTATCTGAAGAATATGAATGTGAATGCGTCGCTTGCTCCCTTGCCGGAGGTTGATGACGAACAACTCAAATTTTTCCTCACAGGCAGAAATATTTATTCTACTTATTATAATCTGCTCGAATCAGAAGCCCGCCTGGATAAATACGTCATCCGTGCCCCTTTTGACGGAACCCTGACCGAAAGCTTTATCAATCAGGCCTCTCTTGTACGGACAGGTCAGCAATTGGGTGAATTTATCCGGGAAGGAAATTACGAACTGGAAGCTTCGGTAACATTTGACCGCCTGGCAGGAATGGACATAGGAGATGAAATCACATTTAGTGAAGTGAGCGGGACTGCCCAATACACAGGCAAGCTCATCCGGATCAACGAAAAAGTAGATGCTGAATCACAATTGATCAAGATTTATTTTTCACTGGCCGACCCGGAACTTAAAAGCGGTATTTACCTGGAAGGAAACCTTTCGGTTGCCAAATTCCCCAGCGCTGCCCGGCTGCCGGTAAGTGCGTTGGTCGATAATTCATTCGTCTATACAATACGTGATGGCAAAGCGGTGAAAACACCTGTTGAAGTCCTTTCGAAAGGTTCCAACAGCTTTATCGCCGGTGGCCTGGAAAATGGTGCCTCCGTGATTACCGATAAAAAAACCGGTGCCTTTGAAGGTACGTCCGTCGAAGCCATATAATCAGCTGATATGAATTACATCATCAAATTCTTTATTAAGAACGAATTACTGGTCAATCTCTTTATTGCGATTGTCGTATTGCTTGGCGTGCTGGCAGTGGGAAATATGAATTCATCCTTTTTCCCCAAAGCACCCGAACGCTTCATCATTATCGAAGCCATCTACCCGGGCGCCTCACCCAGGGAAGTGGAAGAAGGTATAACATTAAAAATTGAAGAAAACCTGAAAGGTATCCCTGGCATTGACCGGGTTACGTCAACGTCGCAGGAAAATTCATCCCGGATTACGGTCGAACTCGATTATGGCCAGAATGCAGACTTGATTCTGCAGGATGTGAAAAATGCAGTGGATCAGATCTCCAACTTTCCTGCCGACATGGAACAGCTGGTGGTCTATGTTCAGGAAATTGAGAACCCAACTGCACGGGTGGCAATAACCGGGAATGTTCCGCTTCAAACCCTGAAGCAAAGCGCGGAGGACTTCGAAGACAACCTGCGCACCTTCCCCAACCTTTCAAAAATCTCCTTATCCGGATTTACCAGTGAAGAGATTGAAATTTCCCTGACCGAATCCAAGCTGAGAAGTTATGGCCTGACCTTTGAAGACGTGGCGCGTGCTGTTCAGAATGAGAATGTCAAAACAACAGGGGGGCGGATTAAGTCAGATACTGAAGTTATCATCCGGGCAGACCAGCGCAACTATTACGCAGATCAGATCTCAGAAATTATTGTCAAAACCCTGGATGACGGAAGTGTCATTCGACTCAAGGATGTGGCGGAGGTTTCAGAGGATTGGTCGGAAGATACCAACAAAGCCTATTACAACGGGGAACTGGCGATTATCGTCACAATCAACACGCTGAATGACGAGAATATTCTGGATGCCGCCGAAAGTGTTGTGAGTTATATCGATACCTTCAACAAGAAAAACACCATCGTCCAGGCACACCTGATTGAAGACGGTACTGAAGTTCTGAAAGAACGGATCAACCTGCTGACGGAGAATGGTCTGCTTGGAGCCTTCCTGGTCTTTATTCTCCTGGCCTTATTCCTCCGCATCCGCCTGGCATTCTGGGTCGCCATAGGAATACCGATTTCATTTCTCGGGATGTTCATCTTCCTGAATCTTACCGGCATCACCATCAATGTGCTGTCATTATTCGGTATGATCCTGGTGGTAGGTATCCTGGTGGATGACGGTATTGTGGTCGGGGAGAATGTTTATCAGCATTTTGAAAAAGGTAAATCCACCTTTCGGGCGGTTGTGGACGGCACACTTGAAGTGATCCCTGCCATTTCTTCAGCCATCGCGACCACCTGTCTTGCCTTTTCGTTTTTCTATTTTATTGACGGTCAGCTCGGTGAATTCTTCTCCGACGTTGCTGCTGTGGTAATTTTTGCCCTCGGTTTCTCGCTGATTGAAGTATTATTATTTCTTCCGGCTCACCTGGCCAATATCAAAAACCTGGATAACAAACCAAAATCGCATAACCTTAAACAAAAAGTAGAAAACCTGCTGTTGAAATTCAGGGATTATGTCTTCAAGCCCATCCTGGTGTTTGTCCTGCGTTACAAAGTATTCGCCTTCATGCTGGTTGTCGCGGCCTTTGTCATTACGCTTGGGGCCTTGAGTGGTGGAATCATCAAAACCACTTTCTTTCCTAATATCGAACAAAATAAAATCCAGGTTACGCTGGAATATCCTTCCGGAACGGCTGAGGGAACCACGGAAACGACCATCCGGCGGATTGAAGCTTCTATTCTCGAACTGGAGAAACGGTATGAAGAGGAACTTGGCCAGGAAATAATTACAGACACCGAATGGTCCGTAGGACCCGGCAGCAACAAAGGAGTCGTGACCGGCTACCTGGTATCTTCCGAGGACCGTGATCTCAGGAGCTTTGAGATAGCCTCTGACATCCGCAAGGCGGTAGGTCCTATTCCAAATGCCACGCAACTTAGTTTTGAAACAGCTACGCCTTTCGGTAAGCCGTTAAATGTATCATTCTCCGGAAGCGACTTTTCCCGACTTCGATTGGCAGTCGAAGACTTTCGGCAGGAAGCACTTAAAACAGGATTGGTAAAAGACCTTGTTACCAATGATCAGGCAGATCAGCCAGAAATAAAGGTATCGCTCAATGAAGCCGGACGCGGACTTGGCTTTACTACACAGGAGGTAATACAGAAAATACGCTATGGGTTCTTCGGCTTTGAAGCGCAGCGCCTGCAACGTGGTGATGATGAAGTAAAAGTGTGGGTGCGTTACGACATTAAAAACAGGCAGGACGTGGAGTCATTAATGGATATGCGTATCCGGACGGCTACCGGTGTGCTGGTTCCGATTCGTGAGATTGCCACCCTGACCCCTATCAATGGTCTGCTGGCAATTAATCACCTCGACGGAAAGCAGCAAATCACCATGCAGGGAGAGGTTTCTTCCTTCGATGTCTCCACCACAGAGATGATCAATAAAATATCATCGGAAGTCATCCCGCAGGTATCAGAAAGGTATCCTGACCTGACCATCGCTCTGGACGGACAACAGCGTGATACGGCGAAACTGGCGGCTTCGGTTGCCAAGGTAGGACCGATTATCCTGTTGCTGATGGGCGCATTGCTGGTAATGACCTTCCGATCGGTAAGTCAGTCAGCCGCCCTTTTATTGATCGTCCCTTTCGGAATTATTGGCGCAGGCTGGGGTCACTACATTCATGGATTACCCATGAGCCTGCTGTCATTTTTGGGATTTATCGCATTGATAGGTGTGATTGTGAACGACGGATTAGTTTTCGTCGGGGCATTCAACAGCTATCTCCGCGAAGGAATGAAATATGATGACGCCCTGATGGAAACAGCCATTTCAAGGTTCAGACCTATATTTCTGACCACGATTACAACCGCTGCCGGTCTTGCACCCTTGATCCTCGAGCGGAGTTTTCAGGCACAGTTTCTGGTTCCCATGGCCATTACCATTGCGTATGGCCTGTTGGTAGGCTCATTCCTGCTGATCCTAATTTTGCCCATTTTCCTGTCAACGTTTAATCGCGCCAAGGTATGGATTCATTGGTTGGTGAAAGGGGAAAAACCCACGCATGAAGAAGTAGAAAAAGCCGTTTTACGGAAGAAAAAAGAAGAAGAGTATGAAAGCATTTAGTTTTATTTTCATTTGGATCATTGGCCTGACCACGGCATATGCCCAGGACAAGGACTCATTAGCCAGCGTATTACTGTTGGAAGAGGCTATTGATTTGGCACTGGAGAATAATTTCGACATTCGTATTGCACGCAATGACCTTCAAATTGCAGAAAATAACAATGATATAGGCAATGCCGGCTTTCTCCCTCGT
>CAYGOW010000303.1:0-4902 GCA_964351425.1 uncultured Roseivirgaceae bacterium | reverse complement strand
ATATTTCAGTATTTGCTAATTGAAGCTCCGGAAGTAACGGCCAATATATACGCGAAAACTGTCACAGAAACAGCCAAAGTCAATAAAAGCCGTCACCCACTTTCGGATGTCCTAAAGCAAAATCTGGGGAATATGGTGCTTGCAGCCGGATTGATGGAAAACGCCCGAGTGAACCTTAATCTTTATGGTGCAAATGATACAATCAACATTGTCCTTCCCGGGGTTTCCATCAGGGCGAAAAATTTAATTGTCCGGGAAGATTCGTCTACCATGTTGCTCGATGAACTCTCTTTGAGCATTAAGGCCTCAACCATTGATTTGAATAATGACCTCGAACTGGCTTTTTCGTCGCTTGAATATGACAATGACTATAACCTGTCTTTCAAAGATATTCAATTACTAAGCCGGGACCGCAATGAGCAAATTCTGAATAGCCGAGAGCTGTCATTATATAACCTGAGCCTGTTCACCTATTTATACGAGAATATCTTGCGGGCGGATTCAATTATTCTTAAGGAAGGAGAGGTGATAATTGACCAGTCACCTAAGGAAACGTTTTCGGATCTGGATAATGGTACGGAAAATAAAAAGAGGAACAACGCTGCAGCTATTGATATCGGTCGGTTTAGTTTACAACAAGTCGATCTTACATATGAATCTTCCTCAGCATCGGCGCAGGTTGCAAATGTTTCTGCCAGAGTAGACAACATAAGTAAAAAGGATGATTTTACTTATTCTCTCCAATATGTGGAGACTCCGGAGTTTACCGTTACGCTTGATCAGACTAAACTTCATGTGGAGAATTTTTTCTATCGGCCCAGGTATATTTTCCTTGGAGATGTCCGGCTCAATCAGGGAGATGCGGTGGTTTACATAAAAGATATGGAAGCACGGCCGGAGAATTTTTTACTGGAGAATCCGGATGCCCATGAATGGGAAGAGCTATCAGTGGGATTACTGGACATACAGGGTGATCTCCAGTCATTCTCAGATAAAAACAAGGAGAAGGCATCTAACCCGGTTGGATTGTCCTTTGATGACATCCGCATTCAACGACTTATGGCATCAATAAAAATGGGAGATAGCCTGTCCGTTGATCTGCAGGGTGATTCACTGGAGTTTATCGGGCTTAATTCGGCATCTGGCAATATCTTGCCTGATAAGATAACGGGTTCGCTATCGGATTTACACGCTGTGTCTCCGAAAATGCAAATCCATGTCCAAAGGGCTAACCTGGATAGTCAGCAGGAAAGCGTTGTGACCAATTTAACTCTGCAGCTTTCGAATGGAGACTCATTGAGTATCGCAGAAATGTCGCTAACCAGAGCAGGAGAAGAGAATGGTTCGGTTTCTATTGAGAAAATTAGAATACAGGAACCTGACTACTATCAGTCTGCCGGTGCACATGCGCATCTGGATCGGATCGAGGTTCAGGGTTTGACATACGAGAAGAATGTTGGTCCGCACGCAGGTCTCATAGAGATATTCGGTCCGGATATTACCCTTTCCACTTCCTCTTCAAATAACGCATCGTCAAAACCAAATGATTCAATTCAGGCACTACCTTTTGATCTATTAGATAAACTGGTTGTGCACCCTGGTCGGATAACCATTAATGAGAATCAGATCAATTTTGGAGAGGTGGTTTATGACGCCACCATTTCAGAGGAAGCCGGTATCAGTGCACGGGCCATTTCAATGAAAACCGCAAAAAACACCCTGTCTATCGCAAGTATCACCTCCGACCTCGAGGATGTTCAGCTGGAAGAATTCATCATACTGCCTGATCCCGAATATGTGAAGGGTATGAAAGAAGAAAATGATATTATTGAAGCGTCTTTCGAATCCATTCGATTAGAGGGTATCCCATGGGAAATAGTACGTGAATCAGGACGTTTGGAGATTCCGCTGGTATCGCTCGACGGCTTCGACATTAGTTTAAAACGCGACAAAGGGTTGCCGGATCCGGAGGAGATAAACAAGCCTTATTTGCTAACCGACTTTATTCCGTTGGAAAAAATGGGGAAAATAAAAGAGATTTCTGCAAGGAATGGTCGGCTTACGTATACCGAAACTGGAGAGAAGACACGGCAAGAAGGACATATCGTCTTAAGCGATCTTGCATTTAGCTATTGGCCGGAGGGTTCTGCCGGTCAGAGTTCACAGGTCTTACAAGGAACCATGTCAGTGTACGACGTAGGAAATGCCAGTTTTGTTTATCGTGAAACTGACAGCGCACAATTCCAGCTACAGGTCCGCCTGCAGAACATGCCGCTGACTCCTTTTAATCAGATGGTGGATCCGCTCGAAGCTGTAAAAATAAAATCCGGATTTATCAGGGAATTTGATTTTTCGATGTCGGCGGACAGTGTAATGGCGAAGGGCGAGGCATTTATTACCTATGAGGATTTACATATTGAGATATTCAAGCGAGGAGAACCGGATGTCAGGAATTTTGGCTCTACGTTGCTGACGTTGCTTGCTGACGGAGTCATTCTCCGACACTCTAAGGAAAATGTAATTGCCCCGGTAAGTCAGGAGCGCATTACCTATAAATCTCCGATAAATTATTGGGTCAAATCATTAATTCATGGAGTTATGGCGGGTGTTCGGAAAGGGAAGAAGCTCAAATAGGCTTCCCCCTAATTTTCCCGGGTTTGAACGGTTGTTGTTCGAGCTTTTGCTGAAGTGATTTTTGACCTGTATCTATCCATCAGTCGCATAGCGGTGACACCAAGAATAGTTGGAAGTATCCAGGGTAGTACCTGCCACATGCCGGGAAGGATATCTGCAAAGAACTGGCGCCCTCCAAAGGCAAAGAAGGCTGTATAAGCAGCAATTCCGGATGTGATCATTCCCCGGTAATGTTCCCGGTACCAATCAAGTCCCTGAGAGTCCCCACGGCTTTTCCATTGCTTTCGTAGTTCACTTAGTGAAGTAATCCCCAGAAACCCAAAGAACAGCATCAACACCCGAATACCGTCTGAGATAAAAAAGGCACCATAAACCAATAAGAAGGCACCAAAGAGAAATTGAATAAGATTGAGGGTAGTCTGTATGCGCTGATAACTGCGTGACCGTATTCGCTTATTGTTCAGAATCGAGATCCCGTGCCACAATGGGTTGGCAGATAAAATGGACAGGAAGCCAAGAAATAAGGCAATATTGAGCTGACCGATTATGAAGTTGTTGACAGAGAGTAGGGCGGCAGTTGTGACAACCCCCCACATGGCATATACATAAATCAATCCAGCCTTCCTATGGGCTTTACCGCCTTTTGATGTGAATACAGGTGCCCAGAAAGCGCCAAGGCTTATGAATCCAAGGGCTACATGAAGATATAATGTGTATTGTACCAGTTGTTCCATTTGCGTTCGTTTTGAGCAAATAGAATGGATTAATCAGATGGATGCAATACACTGGGCTCAATAACAGGAAATTGGGACGAATGTCAAACCAATGCTTCCATTTTGTGACGGATGACACTCACATACGTGCGGGAAACGGGGACTGTGTGGGTGTTGGAATGATCCAGGTGCAAGATAAGTCCCTGTGAATTCCCTTTGACATCTTCTACGTATTCCATGTTTACCAGGAAGGATCTATGACATTGGATGAAGTCCGGATATGCCTTTAAAACGGATTTAATTTCTTTCAGTGTATTCCGGATCATCCGGCGCTGGAGGCCCTGTTCCTGGCGAACATAAACATTTAAATAATTTTGTGTGGCTTCAATGTAGGCTATCTGGGAGACATCCACTTCAATGTCATCACCCGTTCTGGAAGGTAAGCAAGCGGGCTGTTTGCCCCTTTGATGATGTACGGGTACATGCATGCCCGTTGCGATATCCCTGTAATAGGCACCATTTCGGCGAACATTCCATACGCCGAAAATAATGATTGGAAAAATACCAATGGCCAGTGTGCTTTGAAATACCTGTAGATAATAGGAGAGATCATAGCTCTCCCATCCTGATATGTAGCTGGCATATAGCATGTTACCAGTTGTAATCAAAAGTAATAATACAATTGTACTTAATAGCCATTTCCAGAAAGTCCAGGTGGGCAGGTCTTTTCGAATTCTCAAAATCTTCAGTTCGATGATCTCCTGTAACATACCTGATGCAAAGGTTATTCCTCCGAATGCCAGTGCATAAGGCCAGGTATCCCCCTGGATCCTCGAAAAGCCAAACGGTTCGAAAAACCATAGAAACAAGGCCACGAAGCAACCGATAGAAAACATATTTCGCAATGACGTAGGGATATCGCATGCGTCATGCATGGGGGCCATTAGTATAGACATAATAGAACTCATCGGCACCTTAAATATACAAATTCAGTGAAAACCAACAGGTTGAGCTGGTATATATTCTGAATAAAAGTCAGCTAATCTAATTATAACTTGATTAACTAGCACAACGCTTTGGTGTACAAAACTCATCCCGTTGCTTTTAATTCAGGATTCTTGAGGTGTATGGGAAATTTAAAACTCAGTTTAAATTTCCTATCTTGACACGATGATTAGACGATACCTCTTCTTCCTGGCATTGGTTGCAGCAACCGGATGCACTTCCACCGAAACCAAAGAAAAAATGACTTCAGAATTCTTCATTGGCACATATACCTCTGAAAGCAGTGAAGGCATCTACCATGCTGCCTTTGATCCAGCAACCGGCTCATTTTCTTCGCTGCAATTACGAGCTGCTGCTGAAAACCCATCCTACCTGGCATTGTCTTCTGATGGATCACACTTATATGCAGTGAATGAAAACGTCGAGGGGAGCGCTACCGGAACGATTTCTGGTTATGCATTGGACGACGAAGGGGGCCTGTCTATGGAAGGAGTTGTAGGAAGTGAAGGCGCTTATCCTTGCTATGTGAGTCTGGTGGAAGGTGAGAATG
>CAYGOW010000302.1:3419-4918 GCA_964351425.1 uncultured Roseivirgaceae bacterium | reverse complement strand
CAAGGGCATCATATTCCTCATTGTAAGCATATTGGGCAATTAAATATTCCCATGCCTGCTCGCGGATCATCGGCCGCTCATTCTCAGTAGGCTGACGGTTTGTAAATAAGGAATAGTCATTCTCCTGCTGCTGAGCGATCTCCTGAAATTCCTGTATCGATATTGTTTTCCCGCCGATTTCACCTACGGTTGTATCGTTGCCAAAAAGCCGGGAGTTTGGTCCCATCAAATCCGCCAACACAAAAGACAGGATAGCAAAGGCGATCAGCGCCACCACTACTTTACCCATCTTATTTCTCAAAGTATTAATTAATGCCATCTTGCAAATTAGTTACAAATAGTCTCAAAAAGAGGCACAAATTTACGGACTACAAAACTAAAAACAAACAAAGCACAGAGGCATTACAGATTAATCTTCGGAATCCCTGATGATCAGTTTCACCAGATCGATACGAATATCCTCTACAGATTGGATTGTAAGCAGATAGGGGCCTAATTCGACCGTTTCACCTTCCTTGGGCAAGTCACCGGTTTCCGTTAAAATTAATCCGCCAAGGGTCTCATAGTCTCCGATGGGTAGTGCCCAGCCATATTTTTCATTGAGATAATCAATTTCATGCCGTGCACTGAGGATGAAGGTTTTATCATCAACCTGCTGTTCTTCGAGGTCTTCGTCATCATGTTCATCCTGGATCTCGCCAAAAATCTCTTCAATAATATCCTCTATTGTTACGATCCCTGACGTACCGCCATATTCATCTACCACGAGTGCAATACTTTTCCGTTCGGCGATAAACTGGATCATAAGCTCATTGGCGAGCATGGTTTCCGGAACAATCATGATGGGTGTCAGAATGTCATTGATGGTTTTCGGCTTCTTAAACAATTCAAGTGAATGGCAAAAGCCAATGACGTCATCAATAGACTCCCGGTAGATAATAATCTTTGAATGGCCACTTTCAACAAACGCTTCTTTCAGGTCTTCAATAGGATCTTCAATGTCCACGGCCACAATTTCTGTTCGGGGGTTCATACACTCCCGGATCCGGATCGTTTTAAATTCCAGGGCATTGTTGAAAATCCTTGTGTCAAGTTCGACGTTACTTTCTTCGTCAGACAAAAGGGTGTTCTTGATATAATTATCCAGGTCTGTCAGGCGGAAGGCGGGTTTATCTTCCGAATACTCAAGCTTGAATACATTTACAATCAATACCCGTGAAAAATTAACCACCGTCCAGACAACCGGATACATGACCCAATAGATCAGCAGCATGGGAAAGGAAAGGATACTTAGCATCCAGTTGGGGTTGATCATAAAGATGCTTTTCGGAAGAAATTCGGCCGTGAAGAGGACGATGAGAGTCGCCACAATGGTCTGGATGATTAGCAGGGAGGCATCGTTATTCAGGATGTCCGGGAGAATACTTTGAATAAACGGATCGAGCATTCTGGCCATAAAAACACCATAAATAACCAGGGCGATTGTATTGCCTATGAGC
>CAYGOW010000302.1:0-3409 GCA_964351425.1 uncultured Roseivirgaceae bacterium | reverse complement strand
GATAAACTGCCCCGGGTTTTTCACAAACAAGCTGAGAATACGTGCCGCTGTATCGCCTTTTTTACCGCGCAGTTCGATATGGAGTTTATCGGCCGAGACGAAGGCGATTTCTATGCCCGAGAAGAAAGCAGAAAACACCAGGGAAATCAGGATGGGCGGAAGTAGTGAGATGTCGATCATGAGAGCGGGTTATTTCCCTTGCCTTTCAATAACTTGTATAAAAATAGAAGTCCCAGGCATAACATGAAAATCCAATAGGCATTAATTATGCCTACAGTCATCACCTGGTGTACTCCAATAATAAAGAGTGCCACAGCCAGGGAGAATATCATGATTAACCAGAATCGCTTCATTCCTCTATGCTGATTACGCCATTCGGGTCTTTCCACCCGTACCAGCTAAAATCCTGGGCGGCGCGCATTCCTTTGCCGCGCATAATATCAGGTCCCTGGGTCATAATGACTACCTTATCGGTGTAGATTTCCTGAATGCCGGGATCCCAGAACAACTCTTCCGTATCAAGTTGCTCGTCATCTTTGTAGCTTTTAACAATGACATTTCCACGTCCGCGCCACAGGTCTTTATCCTTCCAGTAAAATGCCTGGTCTGCCCGAAGCGTACTGCTAATGGCGCCTGTTTCGTCAAAAAATTCCATATAAATCCCTTCCGGAAAATCGCGGTCACCGTTCTCAAACTCAAGCAGCCTGGCCGCTTCAAGTTTGACTTTTACATCAGCGGTTTCACTGTAGTACATCACAATGTTTTGCGCTTCCTGTAAAGGGCCGTCGTATTCAAGGATCTCCTTTGGAGCATCGTTTTCTGTACACCCCAGGAGGGTCAGCAAGAGCAGGAAAGTGAAGAAACGATTCATAATAGCTAAGATACGGCAAAGAATGTGAGCATAAAAAAAACCCTGCCGCGTATTCACAGCAGGGTTTCCAATAGGGATTTATAATTAATCTCTTGAACGGATTGATGTCGTTTCGCCAATCCAGCATCCAGTGCTGACACTGTTGCCAATTTCATAGTTGAAGGTAAATATCTCTTCTTTCGAAGGGAATTGCTCTTTGGCTTTGCCAGCCATGCTTGAATTACCTCCTTTTTGGAACATGTCATACGCTGCCAGGAATACTGCACGGTCTTTCACCACGTCCTGCTTGCCGGCACACTGATCAAAGCTGCCATAATACAGGTATCCGATCGCATTGTATGGATCACGGTCTGAAGGATTTACCTCAAGCGCTTTGTAATACATGCTGCGCGCTTCTCCTTTACGACCCTGATCAGCGCGAATTGCACCAAGTCGAACATACACCTCTCCTTTGTCTGCAGCATTTTCCGCAAATTCTAGTGCTTTGTTAAACAGCGATTCTGCCCGCTCCATGTCTCCACTTGATTGTGCTTTGATCGCAAGGTTCTTGTAGAGGCCAAAGTTAGGCTCCTGCTCGGCAATAACCTCACCAGCCTCCAGCCAGAGTGGCTCGTCTGTACACTTTCCTTGCAGCATGAAACCAAAAATCTGCTTGGCCAGCTTCAGGTTGGTTGGGTCTTTCCGGAACTTTGGTTCCAGGTTCTTTTTAACAAAATCACAGTCCAGCGTAACGATATCTGCCAGCATTCCGTCAACTGTGCTGCGGATCTCTTCCAGTTTTTCACGCTTCGCCGGATCAGTCTCTTCCGAAATGAGTTTGTCAATGTTTTCCGTAATTCGTTCGTAACGGTCGATAATTTCGATTTCGGTCAGATTTTTCTTCACCTTAACATTGTAACGGATGACATTCATGTAAGGCAGGATCATATAATAAGGAAGGTCTGACTTATTCATTTCGAATGCTTCGTCGAATAATTCCAGATTTTGCTCCAGCTTATCTGTATCCCGAATGGTATGTCGGTATGAGTCATAGGCTTTACGACCAACGACGTCCTCTGCTTCATTGCAATATTCACGACGCATGTCGTAAATCATCATCAATGAATCAATATAAACATTCTTTTGCGCCTCATCATCTGTTGCCTCAATCAGCCCATTATAGATTTTCGCCCCATTAATATAAATGGAGGTATTCAGGTTGGGCGTATTTTTAAGGAGCCAATTATGAGGCTTTTGAGCAGCCGCAAAATTATCATTTCTTAGGGCATCCGTGTAAAGCACATTGTTTGTCTCAGCCTTGGTCCGGGTCGCCGGATCTTCTGGCCAGTTCCATCCATTACACTGCGCTTGGGCATACAAGGTTGGAAGCACGAGGGTTGCGATGAGTAAAATACGCTTCATAACTTTCATCTTCATTAATTATAAATAATACTAATCATATTTACGTTTGATAAACCACTGATCATTAAAGGTAAAACCAAGATAAATCCGGTAATAATTTTCCTTCAGATAGTTGTCGGCCACATTTCCACGCTGACCAATTTTAAAGGCCATGTCTATGCTTGAAAAACGGCTCACTGGTAATGACCACCCAAAATTGATGCCAAAGTCTTTGACTTGCTTGCCAGTGGCGCTTCTGGGCACATAGGGCATAGTTTCATAATTGAATCCTATCCGGTAAGACACACGTTTCAGGTAATTATTTACCGAAGACGCGTCCGGGGTAAATTCACCCCCAATATTTAACTCAAAAGTATTCTTAAATCCAAGACTTTCGCCTTCATAATTTGCGAAATCAGACCAGCTCTGCATGCTAAAGTCCACTCCGGCCATCCATTTTACTCCCTGTGATACGGAAAATCCTAAACCGAGTGATTGAGGAATGCGTATGTTGCCGTCCGTACTATTGACCAGGGTATCCCGACTGGTGGGTTGGCCCAATATCCTTCGTTCATAATATTGCACCTTTTCGGCATTGAGGCTGGCTCCAAAGTCATAGGTGGCCCCCAATGCCAAATCTAATCCCGTATTAAAGACAGAATCCGCACGGTACGCAGCCCCCAGCCCAAACTGAAAATCACTGACCGATACTTCTGTAGAGATGGTTGGGCTAAAGTTAAATGCATTGTCCGTGGTCAGCACTGTATTGGAGAATTCAGCATTTACTGATCCGAACATATAGGCGATTTTCACACCTACATTAAAATTCTTGTTAATCTTAAACCCATTACTAAAATAGAATTGGTTTATACCTCCAAACCCTTCCTCATTAATCAAGGCGGTATCCAATGGAGAATTGGTAAGAGGCTCCATGGAAGACTGGGTATAATCAATGTAACTGTAAGGAGTAAGCCCGACGGAGGTTGTCCATATTCCGGGTTTTACCGGGAATGCAAGGATCAGGTAGTTCAGGTTTCCTGCACCGGAAGTTTCCGAGCTTACGGAATCCTGGATTTGCTTGTATTCTCCGACATACCCCGCAGCAAATACGGTCAGCCGGTTGTAAGGTAATAGCGCCGGGTTCTTATTATTGAGGTA
>CAYGOW010000301.1:1650-4937 GCA_964351425.1 uncultured Roseivirgaceae bacterium | reverse complement strand
CTCATAAAGACAGCGTAATTGAAAAAAAGGTTTCATTCTCCTTCAAGCCAGGATAATGGCATGGGCATGACCCCTGAAACCAGAGACAATATTTTTGTGCCATTTTTTACCACCAAACATAAGGGTACGGGCATTGGATTAAGCGTCAGCCGCCAGATTATCCGGGCACATCATGGGGAATTGCGCGTTTCCTCTGAGGAAAATAGGGGGACAACTTTTGAAATAATCCTTCCCTCGCATTAAACAGTTGTTGTACCCAACCCGTTGTTTAATAAACAACAGGGAACGCTTTGAATACAAATGAACTTTTTGTCTACAGACAAACCAAATCTGAAATTCAGGATACCATTGAGGGGAAATCCTACCAAATCATCGGAACCACGGAATTGCAAGAGGTGCCATTCCTGGTCATGAAGAATAACTCAACCCTAAAGGCTATTCCCATTTCTCTTGTCAAACAGGATAGACCGTCTGACATCGCCCGCACTACAGTTTCTACTGTAGGCCTCCCATCCTTTACGGAAAATCAATGGCTGGAAAAAAACATACGTGTGAAAAACCTGCTGACCGAATATGCCATTCACACCTATCCAAAATTATCTAATTCATTGACCAATAAAGCCGAAAGTCAGCATCAGGGATATGAAGGCTCGGTACAGGAATTTCAACGCCCGAAAAAGGGCCCGGATCCTGCGAATGGATTGGATTACGATAAAGCCAGGGGTACTATCAAAAAGTGGAAATAAGCTTATTCACTTATCAGCCTGATGAAAGCACTGGGATTTTTACCCGTTATTTTCTTAAAGGTTCGGTTAAAATAGGAAACACTTTCAAACCCGGAACCAAAACAGGCTTCGGTCACATTCTTATCCCGCATTAATAGTTTTTTGGCAATGTCAATCCGGTAGTGGTTTACAAAACTCGTGAATGTAAGTCTTGTCATAGATTTAAAATAGCGGCAAAAAGCCTCCTTTGACAAATTGCAGAGTGATGAGATTTCGTCCAGCGATATTTGTCGATGATAATTCTCATCGACAAATGCATAGATTTTACGAAGCCGTTCCTTGTCCCGCTTGGTATACTGATTTTCATACGGACGGTTATGTAATAATTGATGATGGGAAGGGTCGCTTAGGTCCTGAAGAATATGCAACATACTAATGAACTGATCGAAGGGGCCGAGCATATGTAATGCCTTAATCCGATCAGCCACTTCTGATTTCACTTTTTCACTAAATGCCACACCATAGGCAGCTTGCTTGAAAAGATATTCAATACCCGCTAATTCAGGTGTGCGGCCAAGTGCTTCAGTTAAAAAAGAAGGTTCAATATGAACAACATATTTTTCATAGGTGGTTTCAATGCCATAATCGAAATTCAGATGAGGAATGTTTGACCCAATAAATACCAAATCACTCCCGGAAAACCGACTAAGATGATCCCCAACATGACGCGTGCCGTCTGCACCATCTATGAATACCAACTCAAACTCCGGGTGGAAATGCCAGAAAAAGAAATCACTTAAGTCCGGGTTTACCATTAACCGAAATGAACTATTCTTATCCGGGACTATCTGTTCAAGGACTGTTTTCATCGCTATTTAACCCTATTATAACAAAATATAGAGAAATTATTGGTAGAAATATCAATATAGTTCAAATACACGTCATTATTGGCGTAGAAACTGATAGAAGCCTTATGCTATCTTTGAGTTAAGTTTTTGATCCAACGTAAAATTTTTATGCCATGAACACATCAACAAAATCAACTCCATACAATCCTAATAAAAACCACGAAGAAATACCCGGCAACCCTTCTACCGCGACCAGCAGTAAAATAAAATTAAATGATCGATCCAACGGCAAGCCACTTCGTGTACTTAGTGAGGAAGATTGGGATTTCTGGATAACGAATGGCTATGTGGTAATCAAGAATGCTGTACCCAGGGAGCAGGCGTTGGCTACTGCCGATTTTTTATGGGAATTTGAAGGGAAAGACAAGAATGACCCATCCACCTGGTACACCCCGCCCATGGGTGAGATGAAAATGAAAGAACTTGCCGGAACCGGTATGGTCGAAGTATACAATAATCAGCATCTATGGAATAACCGGCAATGGCCAAAAGTTTATGACGCTTTTGTGGATGTCTGGGGTACGGAAAAGCTATGGGTCACTATTGATCGGGCCAATCTCAATTTTCCGATAAAAGAGGGTTTTGAATACAAAGGATTCATTCATTGGGATTATGATCCGGAAACAAAACCTCAAAATGTTCAGGGAGTGCTTGCACTGGCAGATCAAATGGATGAAAATATGGGTGGGTTTCAATGCATCCCTGAATTATTCCGCACATATGATACCTGGAAGCTCAATCAACCGGAAGACAGAGACCATTTTAAACCGGATATTACCGGATTTGAAAATGATTTGGTAAAAGTAAAGCTGGAGGCAGGTGACTTACTCATTTTCAATAGTTCACAACCACATGGTATTCGGCCAAATAATTCGGATCAAGTCAGAGTGGCCCAATATATTTCCATGATGCCGGCAGAAGAAGACAATGAAGCTCTTCGTCAATGGAGAATAGAATCATGGAAAAACCGTATTGCACCTGAAGGATATGCCTTCCCGGGTGATCCTCTGAAACGTGAACAAAAAAATTATGATAAAGCGAAACTAAGTCCATTGGGCGAGAAATTATTAGGGTTGACGAAATGGTAAAATATTTCTTCTCAAATTAATCATGCCAAAACACGTTCAATGGATTTAAATTTAAATGGAAAAAAAGCTTTCATCAGCGGTTCAACCTCAGGAATAGGGCTTGCCATCGCCAAATGCCTCGCAACAGAAGGAGCGGAAGTAATAGTTAATGGCAGGAGTTCACAAAGCGTAAATAAGGCTATAGATGTAATCAAACGTGAGATAAAGGGAGCCATTGTTTCTGGTATTGCCGCCAATTTTGAAAAACCTCAGGAGGTCGACGGGCTTCGCCCTACCCTGGAGAAGGTAGATATCCTGGTAAATAACGTAGGGATATTCACCTCCCAATCATTCGATGAAACTTCTGACGAGGATTGGTTACGTTTGTTTGAAGTGAATGTGATGAGCGGGGTAAGGCTTTCCAGAATGGCCCTTCCGGGGATGCTGAAGCGTAAGGAAGGCCGAATACTATTTATTTCAAGCGAGTGTGCCAGGTTAGTTCCGGAAGACCTTATTGCCTACAGCACAACTAAAGCCGCCTTACATGCAATGTCACGAGGGTTGGCACATTTAACCACGGCCACACA
>CAYGOW010000301.1:0-1640 GCA_964351425.1 uncultured Roseivirgaceae bacterium | reverse complement strand
TCAATACGGTTATGCCAGGATCCACTCTGTCTGAGGGAGCGGATAAATTTCTTTCAGAACAAGCAAAAAAGCAACAATCGACGAAAGAGGAAGTTGCCAGTGCCTTTTTTAAAGAAGTAAGGACCACCTCCCTGGCGGCAAGATTTGCCACTACCGATGAAATTGCGAGTGTAGTCACTTTTCTTGCAAGTCCGCTTGCTGCCATGACCAATGGCAGTGTTGTTTATGCGGATGGCGGTAGTGTTCCCGGAAACTTATAAGGACGATTACATCTAAAAGTACAATTCCCTGGCCACACGGAATGTATTGGCGTGTGCCTCAACGATATCCTTTATTTGTGGTGAATACCCCCCACCCATAACAGCCACCACGGGTATTTTACGGTCATAGCAAGATTGCAATACCATTTTATCCCTTTCCCTGCAGCCTTCCTTTGTCAGGGCAAGCCTGCCAAGTTTATCACTCGACAATATGTCTACCCCGGACTGAAAGAAAATAAAATCCGGATTGACTTCGGTAAAAAGCTTGGGCAGATTCTCCTCCAACAAGGCCAGGTACTCTGAATCTCCCGTTCCGTCAGGGAGCGGAATATCCAGGTCACTTCGTTCCTTATGATGCGGATAGTTCTTTTCTCCATGCATACTGAAGGTAAATACATTCGGTTCGTTCTGGAAAATCTCCGCCGTCCCGTTACCCTGGTGAACATCAAGATCGATGACAAGAATCTTATGCGCCATGGCATTGCGCAATAAATAGCTGGCTGATATAGCAATGTCGTTAAGTAGGCAAAACCCTTCTCCACGGTCCGTAAAGGCATGATGGGTGCCTCCGGCAATATTCATGGCAACCCCATTCTCCCGAGCATATTGAGCACATTGTATGGTCCCCTGTGCAATGATCTGTTCCCGCTTAACCAGCTGTTCGGATAATGGAAAACCGGTCCGGCGTTCTTCCGAACGCGTAAGTGCCGTTTCCTTCAGTTTTTTCCAGTATTCTCCGGTGTGTACCGCAAGAATATCTGATTCTTCGAGTTGCTCCGGTGCGAATAACTGCTCCTTTGTAATGGTGCCTTCATACAAGAGTTGTTCCGGAAGCAAATCATACTTCAACATCGGAAACCGATGATTATCGGGTAACTTGTGGCAATAGTCTTCTGTCCACGCTATCTTTAGCATCTTGTCACAAAAGTAGGTCTTGATAGAAGAACTAAGAAACTATGAAAGTGTTAAAAATTACCCTGATTCTTTTAGTAGCAATTGCAGGATTAGCCTATTTGGGATATACAATTTATGTCCCGAAAATGGTGACTGATACCATTGCCACCGGTAACATTCCGTCAATCATACCAAAAAAATACCACCCAAGGATCAAAGCCACCCGTGAAAAGGTAAATGAAGAAATTGACAAACTACCGGCGGTTATGAATAAATACCATCTCAGTTATGACGAACTTCTGGCATTTGCCCAGGAAGTTAAAAATGACGAGGTACTTGATGCCTTGCAAGAAATGAAGAATACAGAAATCACCTCGTCTGATCAGGCATTTGATATCGCCCTGCGCAATATTTCCGCTAATTTACCCCAATCTGAAAAAGTCAAGGAGGTATTTAAAGATAAGATACCTGTTGAGAAGATTCATG
>CAYGOW010000300.1:0-4940 GCA_964351425.1 uncultured Roseivirgaceae bacterium | reverse complement strand
CCGCTCCTTTAATCTCTGCTATCAAATCTGCCCTTGCATTCTCCAGTGTCCGATAAAGCTGCCCCAGGTCCTTCAGGTGATCTTCCATTTCCTCAATGGCACTTCTGCTTTGCAGTTCGGCCTCCTCAATCATGTTTTTTGCCTTGGTCCTTGCGTCATTAAGCACCGATTCGGCTTTTATTTCCGTCTCACGCATGTGAAGTTTAGCCGCCTTGGTGGCCTGATCAATCATATTAGCACCGGTGTCTTCTGCTGTCTTCAGCGTTTTAAACAGGGATGTCTCGACTTCCCGAAGCTTCTCAACTTCCTTAACGGCACTGTCCAGTTTGATCTTCAACTCCTTTTTTTCGTCAATCATTTTTTCCCATTCCTGGGATAAAGTAGTCAGATAGGCATAGACTTCATCTTTGTCCAAACCCCGAAAGGCTTTTTCGAATGTTTTCTGTCTTATCTCAAGCGGTGTAATTTTCATCTATTCTCTTTACTGCTTAGTAGTTAAACTCAAGATCCCATGCAGATATTGTGCGATCATCACTCGCACTGATCAGGGAATCGTTGAGCCAAAGGGTATTATTCACTGAGGTGCCATGTCCTGCGTGTCTTGCCCGATCAATTACTTTCAACAGACGTAAGCTATTGGCATCCCAAATTTTGATGGATTTATCCATGCTACAAGTTACAAAATGTTTGCCATCCGGACTAAAAGATATATTGTTAATGGCGTACATATGGGCAATGATATCCTCCTTCAGTATGTATCCATTCATTGCATCCCAAATCAATAAATGGGCATCACGACCGGCTGAATAGACCAAATCACTATTCTGATTATAGACCATTGTAAATACTGAATTTGAATGATTATTCAATTCGATCAAGACCTCCAATGTATCCAGGGACACAATTCGGATCTTGTGATCACTAAAACCGAGTGCCATTTCATTTCGATCGGCATGAATAGCGATGGTTCTTAATGATTTTTCTGAATATTTTTTAGTTGAAACTACCCGCCAGCTCTTCAGGTCAACAACCGTTAAGGTTCCTGAGGAATCACCGATATAAACATACTGGCCTCGGGATTTTATATCGAATATCGCTCCCTTCGCACATTTCAATGAAGCAACTTCCTTCTTATTCCTCCAATCAATTAAATGAATACCTTCGTAATTATGACCAACCAACAACAAATCTTGTTCTTTAAGATAGTGCAATGCGTAAACTGAATTTGGCACCCTGGCTATCAGCTGTCCCTGGTCCATAGCAGTCAAGTCCCACTGGACAACCATTCCATCCCCCGCACCACTGAAAAATATGGTTGATTCCGGCGAAGGAGCAAGAGCATATACACAGTCCTTGTGACCTGTCATTTTCCCTGACTTTGAAACGTTTACCTTCACCTTGTCCAGATTTTCTTATTAATGCCTAAATTTAAGACAAATTAAATACTAACGGCACATGCCGCTACATGATATTGAGAAAGTGAGCTCCAAAAGGCTCATGGCTATTTACAGAATCGACGAAAGCTCTGACGAGCTTTTGGAGGAACTGGCTCCCGACAAGAATGACCGGGCGCTTCTTTCTACTTTCTCTAACGATCAGAAAAAGAAAGAATGGCTTGCGGGGCGTATTTCCTTACGCCACCTGTCAAAGGAATTCGGACTAACCTATCAGGGCGTACGAAAGGATCCACATGGCAAGCCCTACCTGAGGGGGCATTCCGTAGAAATTTCCCTCTCCCATTCATTTCCTTATGTAGCAGCGATTCTGGACCCGGATCAGGATGTCGGTATAGATCTTGAGCAACCAAAGGAAAAGCTTCATCGCGTTGCCCCGAGATTTCTTTCTGACAATGAGCTGAAGAATGCACAAAATGACATCCGGAAATTATGTATTTTATGGTGTGCCAAGGAGGCCTTGTATAAAATTTACAACACAAAGTGGCTGATATTTCGAGACAATATCTACATCGAGCCATTTACCCGTAACCTCAGTGGGGTATTAACTACCAGAATTATCTATCAGGATCGAAATGATTCTTATTCCATCAAATATGAAGACCGTTCTGACTTCCTGATTGCCTTTAACCAATAACGAATGAAAAGATTTATTTGGGCCATTCTTATTTATAGTCTCTCCCTGACCGCAAGCGGCCAGGTCATAGGAGACTTCTCTTTGACCGATGTCAGAAATAGCGCCGAGGTATCACTAGCCTCTTTCTCAAATAAAAAGGCCGTTGTGGTCATATTCACCAGTATGTCTTGTACGTTCGATCTATACTATCAGACCAGGTTAGCGGATATGGCTACAAATTACAACAATACAGATATCCAGATTTTATTCGTTAATTCAATCCCATCAGAACCGGTCTCCCAGTTAAAGTCCGACGTGGCGGAATGGGATGCACCCTATCTGGCTGATAAACAACAAGTTGTTATGCGGCTTCTTAATGCAAGCAAAAGCCCGGAAGCAGTCATATTAATTCCGGTCAATGGTGGCTTTCGTAAAATATACCAGGGAGCTATCGACAATAACCCCCAGGTTCCGGCTGATGTAAAAAAGCCTTATCTGATTCAAAATCTGAAAGACTTATTAGCCGGTGAATCACTTACCTATGGAGACGTTTTGCCGGTTGGCTGTCGAATTCGAACCCCGTAAATCGGATAAGAAGTTGGGCCAGCGCGGGAATCAGAAATAGTGCGGCAAATGTGGCTGCTGTGACGCCGCCCATTAATGTCCAGGCCAAAGGACGCTGTAATTCATTGCCCGTACCCCCCATTAATAAAATAGGCAGGCAAGACAGAACGGTGGTCATCGTAGTCATTAGAATCGGCTTTAACCGCAACTGCATACTTCTTCGTAATGTCCATTCCATGTTCCCGCTGCCCAGAAACATCCTGATGGCACTCACTTTCAAAATGGCATCATTTACAACTATGCCCATCATGGCGATCAGCCCGATAGCGGACATAACATTTAATGAATTACCGGTAATTTTTAACAAGAGAATGCTTCCGCCAACGCCCACCGGGAGAACGGACATCACCAGTAAAGGCCACCAGGGGGAACCATATTGCACCAAAAGAACAAGATATAAAATACCTAAAGAGATAAGGATTAATCGAATAAGTGTCTCTCCGAGCTGGCGATTGGTTTTTAAAAGGCCATTCTCCGATATATGTATTCCACGCATACGCGCCTCATTTTCGTGGATCTTACCACGTTTTTGGTAATCATTGCTTGTGTAGCCAACACGAACCTTTCTCCCTTTTACATTTCCGTTAATTCGGTCCCGACGATACTGAGAATGGGGCAGAAGAATATTATTTGCGTAAAGCGACCGACGGCTACCCCGGTTAATGATACTGTCCCACCGCGAATAGCGGATCCCAATTTCACGGGACTTATCTGTGTTGTCCTTATTGAATGGCCCAAGTAACTGGTACCGAACCTGTTCGAGTTTTTTACCAACTTCCCGATACTGATAACTAGCGCGAATCACTTCAGTTTCAAATCTCTCTATTGCTGAAGCTTCTCCGGTATACTCAATTGCTATTTCAGGTTCAGACAGATTGAATAAATCTGTAATCGGGTCATCTGCCGGTCGAATACCTATTCCTGAAAACGGCATTTCATCATTTAAAAGAAATTCTCCCGATCCGTATAGTGTCA
This sequence comes from uncultured Roseivirgaceae bacterium, assembly GCA_964351425.1. Classification (GTDB taxonomy): domain Bacteria; phylum Bacteroidota; class Bacteroidia; order Cytophagales; family Cyclobacteriaceae; genus JAUILA01. The sequence goes on along the minus strand of CAYGOW010000300.1, from coordinate 1,271 downwards.
GCTCATTTGCTTGAGAATTTTGAAAAAGGTAGCCGGATGAGCCCGCCGCGTATTCCCAGTGAAAATTTGAATTTGCCTTCGCGAGACTATCCATTACTTTGTCGACAGGATCGGTAGCATTTAATTTCCACTCCTCAGATTGATAGTCGGGAGCCATATGTATAGGGATGCGCTGAAATAAAAGGATGCTGAATAGAATAAAAGTCAGCTGTACGCCGAGCAAGACAAATGGCCTGGCATAGGCGTTACGTGTAAAACCGGATAGTACATCTCGAACGGACATAAAGCTACGTGTATCGCCGCCAGGATACCGTGTACCAAAAACCTGAATGTACAACAGGGGTAACAGGATAAAGGAAAGTAATATCGAACAGCATATGGTAATGAAAATACCACGGGCCTCTTCACGAAAAATCAGCGATATTAATGTACTATCGGCAAACAGCGGAATAAAGATTGCCAGGGTAGTTAGGTTTGAACCAAGCAGAGGAGGCATCATTTCACAAATCCCCTGGTAGCAAGCATTAGCCGGACTCATCCCCATACGATGATGCCGAACGATCCCCTCCATAACTACAATGCCATTATCAATTAATAATCCACTGCTAAAGACCATTCCGCTAAGCGAGATCATATTCAGCGACATACCAAATAATCTCATGAGGGCAGCAGCCAGAAGTATTGAAAAAGGGAGTTGTACACCAATGAGCAATGGAATTCTTACGTCCCGGGTAAAGAAAAAGAGGGTTACAATGACCACAGTAATGCCAATAACCAGGCTATACGATAATCCTTTCAGACCAGCGGTAATTTCCTTTGAACGATCTGTGACCAGAGTAAAATTCAATCCCGCGTTATTCTGTTTGACACTATTAAGTACCGCGAATAATTGTTCTCGTAGCATCGAGATTTTCGTTTTATCCCCCGAATATATTTTAATGGCTACCGCACGTTGATTATCCAGATAATGTCTTCCCTGCGTCTGAACATCTTCATTACCAATAAAAGCCATATCGCCCAACCACATCAGATGTCCGTGGGAGGACGGTATAGCTTTTCTCAGCCAATCGTTCCTTGTCATACCCGTGGACTCATAAACTAACGGGTAACGCTGATTACCAGCTTTAATCCACGATGCCCCAGTACTTCCGGGGTCATTGTTTAAAAGGGCCGTTACCTGCTCTGAATTCGTCCATTGCTTCATCCTGGTCGACTTGATCCATATGACTTCCCTGGATTCGATTAAGCCGCTTACATCGATAAATGAAACG
>CAYGOW010000299.1:682-4959 GCA_964351425.1 uncultured Roseivirgaceae bacterium | reverse complement strand
ATAGGCATCATACTGGTAATAGGTTGAATTGATGGTCTCCCACGGGTCAGAGGCGGAGGGTCTTGTTTGCCAATAGGAATTACTGACAAGCTGGTCCCATTGTCCGTAAACCAGCCAACAGGCTCCGGTAAGTAAAACGGTGATAACCCACTTTTTCATTCGTCATTACCTCCATTAATAAGTTAATTACATTTCCTTACGCTGAGTATGACATATGTCAAAACCGGGTATAACAAAAGTCCGGTCCGGAAAACCCCTGAACGCTTGTTGGTTCTCCAAAAAATTAGTGTTGAGAAATATCCTCTTGATTGGTTACAATTCCCCCTCAAATCCAATAAACAGGAGATTATCCGGTCCGTCAGGTCTGCCGTCTGTAGTTAATAATTATTGGCGCGGTGTCAGATCAGCTGGTAGCCGGTACGAACTATTAACCGATCGCGAATGCGTTTATTATTGGCTTTACTCCTGGCTATTCCCATGTTATGCCAGGCACAATATTCTTCCGACCTGTCCAGTTCCTTTCATGAATATTTTGGGTTCAAAGCGCAGGGGAACTACACAAAATTCTCCACCTACCTGCCCGACGAGCTGGTTCAACTCATGCCGCCACCCCAACTGGAGGCCTCCATCACCCAATCCTTCCAGAATATCGCCTTCAGCATCCTGGTGGCCGACGGCACCATCAATTCCATTTCTGACGAAGTGCAGCATGAAAATATCCGCTATGCCTCGGTCAATTATTCCTATGTCATGACCATCACGATGAATGACTCCACCGATTTTGGCATGTTTGACTTTGTCCTGCAATCCCTCCGTAACACCGTGCCGGAAGAGCGGATCACCGCGGACATCGCGGAAGGAAAGATCGTGGTCAATCAGACCAGCCTGATGTATGCCATCCAGAAGCCGGAGGACGCCTGGAAATTCATCGAAGTGAATTCACAACTTCAGGACATCGCCAAAAAAATCATTCCGCCGGAAGTGATGGAAACGATCTGATACGCCAACAGCCTGACTCGCTACTGTTATCGGGAGAATATTTGCCTGATCATTGACTCATCACCGGAACCTCGGTATATTGGGTGTACACTCAATAACGACTCGTATGCAAACGATACTTGGCGCCGGCGGGGCCATTGGCCGCCACCTGGCAAAGGTACTTCCAAAATACACTGATAAAATCCGGCTGGTGGGCCGGAATCCTGAACGAATTAATGAGACGGACGAACTCTTCGCGGCGGACCTGCTCAATGCAGACGAAGTGAAGCATGCCGTGGAAGGAAGCAAGATCGTCTATCTCATGGTCGGTCTCCCCTATGACCACAAGGTCTGGCAGCGTGACTGGCCTGTGATCATGAATAATGTGATCGATGCCTGTGCACTCCATTCTGCCCGTCTTGTATTCTTTGACAACATCTATATGTACACACCGGATTTGCCGGTGCCTATTACGGAGAATACGCGGGTGGACCCTCAGACAAAAAAGGGGAAAGTGCGTGCGCAAATTGCGAAGCAACTCCTGAACGCACACAAAGAAGGACGCGTCAAAGCGGTGATTGCCCGTGCCGCAGACTTCTATGGCCCGGGAGCCGGTAAAGTCAGTATGCTTGACCAGACGCTGGTAGCCAATCTCGTCAAAGGTAAAACCGCCAATTGGCTGGGAGCGACCAATAAGAAGCATTCATTCACCTATACCCCCGATGCCGCCGTGGCTACGGCCCTCCTGGGCAATACCCCGGACACGTATGGAGAAGTCTGGCATCTGCCTACCTACGGAAATCCGCTTACTGCACGCGAATGGGCCGAAATGGTCGGAAAGAAAATCAACAAACCGGTTAAGGTGACCGGCACACCCAAGTGGCTCGTGGCTTTGCTTGGGCTGTTTATGCCCATTATGCGCGAACTGAAAGAAATGATGTACCAGTACGACCGGGACTATGTGTTTGACAGTTCAAAATTTGAAAAGCACTTTATGATGAAAGCGACGCCGTACGAGGTCGGACTGGAACATGTGCTCAAACGGGATTACCCGGAAAGCCTTGCTAGTTAAAATTCTTTTCGGACCGGAACAGGTCAATTAAAGAGAGATCAGTCCGCGGGTTTCTGCCAAAATACACCGTCAGGTTATTCTCATAGGGCATGCAATACGTGCAACGGATCGTGGTCACGGGACGCACGTCGGACAGGTATTCCCGATGACCTTCCTCCTGTCCGCCGACAATCAGGAATTTGTCATACGTCTCTGTTTCCAGCGTTTCCAGTCCCCAGTAATAGTAGGCATTATGCCGGCTGAGAACCGGCGGTAAGGGGTACACGTCCCGGTAATAATCCAGCGCACCGGCTTCCCCGTAATTATTCACCCAGGCTATTAATCCCTCCCGCTCCTCGTCGGACAGGGCCAGATAGGCTTCTGATAGCGTGCGGGCAAAATTCTCCCACCCGTGCATGTCGGCAAAGTACTGGGGCAAAGGCCCTTCTTCCTTGCTTTCCTGGTTGGACGGCCCCACCCCGAGTGCCGCATTGTACCTGATGAACGCTTCCTCAGAAAGGACCGGCATGGCCAAAGGCATCAGGATCAGGCCGGAAATAATGTAGAGAATGGACAGGACACTCAGCAGGCCACGCTGCCAGGGTTTATCCGAACGGCTCAGCCAGATCGCTCCGCAAGCCATCACACCGGTATAGGCCGAGGCCATGTAGTTGGCCTTTACCTGTCCTTTAAACAACAGGACCACCAATGCGGCAAAGAACAACACCAGCGGCAGGCGTTCGATCCAGGAAGATTTACGGCTGAACAATAACAGCAGCGACGCCACCAGGAAAATCAGGATCAGCGGATGCTCTAAAAGAAGTTGTTCGGCCAGAAAATCCACCCGCGTGATACCGGCGTACTTGAACTGTGACGCATTTGACGCGAATTCCAGGTGGGCCATGTCATGACTGATGTTCCAGAGAATGAACGGCAGGAAAACCACCAGGGCGACGGCGCCTGCCAGGTAGGGGCCTTTCCGGAGAAGCAGATTTCGGTACGGACTTATCACCAGGAACAGGATCATGCCGATGGCAAACCAGGCCATGCTGATCTTGTTCATCATGCCCAATCCCGTCACCCGCCCCAGCCAGAGCCAATGAATGGTTACATCGGGATGGCGCAGCGCGCGGATAAGCAGGACGATGGCCAGGGGCCAGAGAACGACCTCAATGATATTCATGGAATACGACGAGGAATAAGCCAGGTTGATCGGGGCGAACAGGAATGCCAGGCCTGCCAGCCAGCAAGCCACCAGGTTGCCGCCGAGGGAGCGAACCATCCGAAGGATTGACCACATGGCCGCGCCGCCGAGCAAGGCGGTAAGAATACGCACAACCGTCAGGGAATCGCCAAAAACCCAGGTGACCAGGCTAAGCAACCAGACAGATAGCGGCGGATGGTCGACATACCCCCAGGCCGGATGGGCGGTGTTGGCGAGATAGTAGAGTTCATCCCGGAAAAACCCGTACCCGGCGAATAAGACAACCCCCAGGTGGAGCAATACCTTGGCGCCGACCAGCAGCATGACAAGCGTCCTGAATTTCATCGTATCTTTTTTCGAAATATACTGATAATTTCAGCTTCTCCGAAATGTCGCTCAGGCGGCATTTGAATGTTGGCAAAATGCCGTAACTTTCCTTTCATGGAATTGACCGTAAACGATTTACAACAAGTCCCGGACTTGTCAGAGGTGCCTGAAAACCAACTCCAATGGTTATTGGATAATGGCAAAATAATGGTTTACCCGGCCGGTACGCATATTTTCAAGCGGGGCGATCCGATCGACAAGATGTTTGTCGTGCTGGAGGGCAAGGTAAACCTGCTCCTCGAACAGAACGGGAATTTTAAACTGATCGGACAGATTGGTACGCATGACATCTCAGGGTTTCTGCCCTATTCACGGGCTACTACCGCCATTGGGGTGGGAGAAATCGTGAAAGAGACCAAGGCCCTGGTCATCCAGAAACCGCTGATCCGGGAAATGGCGATGCACCACTACGAACTGACCGCTGCCCTGGTCCATACCATGACCGACCGGACCCGGGAATTCACCCGGCAAAATGTACAGTCTGAAAAAATGATGGCCCTGGGAAAACTTTCGGCCGGGCTTGCCCACGAACTCAACAATCCGGCCGCTGCCATCGCCCGGGCGGCGCGCGAACTTAAAAAGCACGTCGACAACACCCCGGAAAAATTTAAGAAAGCGACAACGATGAAGGTTTCGGGCGAACAGATCGATGCCCTG
>CAYGOW010000299.1:0-672 GCA_964351425.1 uncultured Roseivirgaceae bacterium | reverse complement strand
AAAGCGGTTGAAGCGCTGGTGCAGACCGATCAGAACTGCCACCTGAGCCTGCTGGAACGCACCGAAAAAGAAGATGAAATGGAAGAATGGCTGGAGGAGAATGGGGTGGATACCGCCTATCAGCTCGCACCCACCCTGGTGGAATACTGCGTGGAACCGGACCAGCTTCAAAAGATTCTGGACATTACGGGCGAACAGGATTTTGGCAGCGCCATGGAATGGCTGGAACATGTATTGACGACTGAGAAAATGGTCATTGACATTCAGGATGCCGCGGACCGCATCACCAACCTGGTCGGGTCCATCAAGCGGTACACGCACATGGACAGCGCGCCGGAACGAGAAAAGAGCGACGTCCGCAATGGCATCAGGAATACGCTGACCATGCTCAATCACAAACTCAGAAAAAAAGATATCAACGTCGTACAGGAATATGCCCCGGACCTGCCACAGCCGGAGGTCATTATCGGGGACCTCAACCAGGTCTGGACCAACCTGATCGATAATGCCATTGACGCTATGGAGCAGGGCGGTACCTTGACCCTACGGGGCACGCATGAAAAAGGATGCGTCTTTATTGATGTTATTGACAACGGAAGCGGTATTCCCGAAGAAAGCCTGGATACGATCTTTGATCCCTTTTATACCACCAAAGCGATTGGCGAAGGAACC
>CAYGOW010000298.1:0-4973 GCA_964351425.1 uncultured Roseivirgaceae bacterium | reverse complement strand
GAGTAATACCAGCATGGTTCATTGATTGGTGGCATATTCAAACACGGCTCGAGACATTCCCTATATAATCGATGTCAAAATCAAAATAGGCCAGAATGCCTTGCTTTCGAGTATTCGAACTCCAAAATGAAATCTGTCTGAATACCTTGCACGAAATGCTTTTTGAGCGAACTATAATATTTAAATTGCATCGTCCTGATCATAGCAGGTTTACCCTTCAATCTGAAGGAGGTTCAGTTATAGTTACGCAGAGAAATGACTAGAAATAATAAGAATATTTTAAGTCTGGTGACGAATGGGTTATTAATCCTTTCATTTTTATTCGCTATTTCATGTTCATCAAATCCACAAGAAAAACTGGTTATCAATGAAATCGCAGAAAGGACTGATACAGTCAGATTTGACGTACCAGACAATAAATACATGGACAAGCTTGAGGTGAGGGTGAAGGGTGAATTAACTGAAGATGTTATTATAAATGAGTGGGATACCTTGTACAAGGGAAGCTTCGATCGGGTTCTATACCCACGGTCCGACTTTTATTCGTCAAATTTTATTTTGCACCTAAAACCGACAATTCCTGCTGTTGAGGGACATCTGGAATTCAGCTTTGACTATTCATATTTCTGATCTTAGTCGATTGTGGACCGGCCTTTTCATCAAATCATCAAATCATTTTATGAAAAGTGCATAAAGATATACTTATGCAATCCATTAAAAATATTAAGTATTATTTATTAATTGTATTCCCGATCTTTGCCCGGATTGGTTGGAAAGGACCATTCGGATATCAACTAGCTAACTACCTACTACACGAAAATCATGAAGTACTTACAAAAATGGACGGTTTGTTTAAATATGTCAGATCAGGACGAACAGGTTATGAAGCGAGTAGCTGCCATGGCTAATTTTTATCATCCGAAGTCACTGCACCTGGTGCATGTGATTGAAGGGGCCGAGCTCCCAGAAACACTCCTGAAGGATTACCCAGATCTGAACCAACCGGAAAAGGAATTTTATTTTAACCGCCTGGAAGAGATGCGTAAGCAATACATTCCTGCGCTTGAGAATGTATCGATTGATGTGTTGGAGGGTAAGAAACTCCCTGCCCTTCTGGAAGTCCTGATTGACCAGGAATCGGATCTGGTTGTACTTGGCCGGGGAAGGACACGTGGTTCGATTATGCGGAAAGTGGTTAGAAAGAGCAGTGCTTCCGTACTAATCGTCCCGGAAGATGCTCCGGATACCCTGCAACATGCACTTGTCGCGACAGATTTTTCCACCCATTCGCTCAGGGCTGTACAAATTGCGGTGAGTCTTTCTCAGGCACTTGCCATCCCCAAGATTACCGCGGCAAATGTTTATGATGATGCGTCAAAATATGTTGGCAAAGCGCCTGAAACTGCCTTTGAGGTAAACCAGCTTCTGAAAGAACGTGCTGTTGTAGATAAGAAATTGTCAGCATTTAGTCAGCTTCGTCTGAAAAATCACGTGCAGGAGGCTCAACCGGGAGCCGAGTTTGAAGAACTAGTCATTCCTGCACACAATGGCATCAAGAAGAGTGAGGCATTGGTCCAGTGGGTGAAGGATAGTGACACCGACTTTCTGATTCTCGGAGCCAAAGGCCAGTCGATGGCACAGGCATTATTTTTAGGAAGTTTTGCGGAAGATGTCTACACCCAATTACCCGGTCAGACTATTCTCCTATTCAAGCAAAAAGGAGAAAACCTCAGTCTGATCAAGATGATTCTGGGAAGGAATTAGGGTTTAAAGCATACCCAGAGTATGTTCTGGTAACCTATACCCGAACATAGCATTGTATTAAATTCCCGCTTCATGAACAGCATTAACCAGGTCGGTTAACTCCACCGACCTGGTCATCCTTCATTTGCTGTTATGCAGGTTCTTTTTTACGGGTTTGCATAAATTTCTCTACCAAATCCGGCACTTTTTCGAAGGCCGCTGCCATGCCTTTGCTTGATTTGTTGACACCGAGGAATGATATTTCTTCCTTCTTGGTGACTAAAAATCCGATGGGTTCAATACCCAAACCGGCACCTGCACCGCCTCCTTCTCCCTGGGCATTCTTCGGGGCATTGCCTCCTCCTCCGCCACTGCCAAATCCGATGCCAATGCGGATAACAGGAACGCAGTCAAATTCTCCCAATTTAAAGGGTTCCCCAATTACTGTTTTTGTATTTGCTTCTGATTCGATGAAGGTGGTAATCTTATCGAGCAACTCACTAAAATGCATTTCCATGACTTTACTTTATTAAATGATGAATGAATTATCCTGTTAAATACGCCTTACCAATTCGCCACAGATTGCTTGATGCAGCAAACCTGAGTTGGAAATCGCCAGTGAAATTCACCGACAAATTATTTCGGTAACGTGTCATCACCTGCAGAACGGGTACCAACCAGGCATTGCGCACAAAGTCTCCCGTATCAAAGGTGCACCGGAAATCATGAACCCTGAAGGTACTGACCATCTTCAACAGCTTCCCGGGGGTCATAGACCGGCCTTTCTTTTTTCTTTTGACTTCCCCGGGTCTGTCTTCCCGGCCAGCGTTGCGATCCTTCTCTTTACGTTTTCCAATCGCCTGGAATGGGTAAATCACCTTGCTGAAAAAAGGCATCCGGAAAAGAAAATAGAGTTCGTTTGTCTCTGAATCCGAACTTAGCCGGAAGGACGCCAGCCCCTTAATTTTTACATAGTACTCGTCAGTAGCTGTATCAAGCCGTATGACCAGGGGCAGGACGACCAAGGCCAGAAGAACGCTGATTATCAGCGAAACCAGGATGGCTGTGATGTAAATGATCATGCCTCAATATTACACGCATTGCACCTCAGTCGCAGTGATTTGAATCGTCCAGTTCCATGATTGTACTCACCCATAAACCGGCACGATTTTTTGGATCAATACTTGCTGAGAGTCAATTGATTATTGAAAATAACACGTATATTAAAATATGCTCCATACTTACATCTCCATAGCCAGATCATTTCGATTTTCTTTCCTGCTATTCCTTGGTTTAGCTATCGCAACTCATCTCCACGCACAAGCTATTAAGGCTGATTCAGCGCTTCAGGCCATGGTCTCAAATGAGTTGGTAGTGGGAATTGCCGCGGGATATTCGGTGGACGGAATCACACGATGGTCCAATGCGGCCGGCGACCGTTGCCAGGCGTCAACTTCCCCGTTTACTGCAAGGACCCTCAACAGGACAGCTTCCATTGCCAAGCCCATGACCGCAGTCGCCATCATGCAGTTGGTAGAAAAAGGCTTGATCGACCTTGATGCTCCAATACAAAATTATTATTCTTCATTTCCACACAAGGAAAAGGGCGACATCACCACGCGCCAATTACTTACCCATACAGCGGGGATATCCCAATATCAATCTACGCAGGAGGTAGAAAATACCACGAATTATGCCTCGCTTGAAGAGGCGGTCACTGTTTTCTCCGACAGGCCTTTGCTGTTTGAGCCTGGGTCGGATTTTTTCTACACGACGTACGGGTATGTGATCCTCGGGAGAATAATTGAAGAAGTTGCCGGAATGTCCTATGAACAGTATATGCAGGAGAATATCTGGGAACCTGCGGGGATGGACCATACCGGCGTTGAGAAGACCGGTCAGGATTACCCTGATAAAGCCTGCCTGTATCACCGGAATAAACGAAAGATCAAGGCAGCCGATCAAAACGATTTAAGCAACCGTGTTCCCGGAGGAGGATTTTATACCAACCTGGAGGATATGCTTCGATTCGGCCATGCCTTGCTGGATAATTCATTGATCCGGGAGGAGACATTCAACCAAATGCTGGAGCCTGGATTTCCTGATAAAGAAGGGAATCAATATGGATTCGGTTGGTTCTTTTATGGTCCGCCTCCAAATCAAAATGTAGTGAGCGGACATAGCGGTGAACAAACGGGAGCGGCCAACCAATTGATGATCATACCCAAAAGCAAGACGGTGGTGGTGGTACTTTCCAATACATCGGGTAGCTGGAAGGAAGTTGTTCAGTATTCTTCGTATTTGATCCAATTATCTGAGAAATAAAACTACATGACGAGAGCCCTATATACCCTTCTACTCATCGGAGTAATGATGTCCCAGGGATTGGCACAACATATAGCAACACTGCCTTATGAATTGTATGATAATACCATATTCATCAAGGTTTCCATTAATAATTCCAGTCCACTCAATTTCATGTTTGATACAGGGGCCGGAATTATCGTGATGAATCAGTCCACCTCAGACTTCATCGAATTCAATCGATCCGGAACGTCCCGCGTTTCAACTTCGGGACGTGTGATTGAGGCTATTTCCACCGTAGACAATATACTTACGTCGGGCTCGCTGGAACTGAAGCAACTGGAGATTGAATTAATGCCCTTGGATCATCTTTCAGAATATTTTGGAATTTCCGTGGATGGCATCATTGGCTATGACCTGTTCAATAGCTACCTCTTAAAGACAGACCCCGAAGCAAAAACTATCGAGCTGTATGCATCCGATCAGGGAATGGGACTTTCCTAATATGTCAAACAGCGCATGTTCCAGGTAGACAATCGCAAAATGGCCATCAATGTTGCGATGAAGACGGTAGAAAATACCTATGATAGTTTGCTCATGACCATTGATTCAGGCAACCCGGATACGTTTATCTTTTATCAGCAAGCCTTGTTGGAAGATAAATGGTTAATTAAGCGTAAAAAAAGTAAGGTAAGCGGATTTTCGGTGGACTCGCTCATTACAGTGAATCAGCGGGCAAAGCTAAAATATGCCGGTTTTGGGGGTGCCGCCTGGACGAATATACGCGTCGTTCTTCCTCAGGACACCGTATCCATCAAGGCTTTCTCAGATCGAAATGCACAGGGTCTGATAGGGCAGGAGTTCCTGCAACAATTCATAATTGTCTATGATTATCCAAAGGGAAAGTGCTATTTCAAGCGGATCTG
>CAYGOW010000297.1:1877-4976 GCA_964351425.1 uncultured Roseivirgaceae bacterium | reverse complement strand
GGCTCGAGGCCCTGTCAAATCAAGCCGAATTGAATGGCCGCGGCCTTGTTCGGCAGCTAAATTTCTGAATACCGACAGCGGCGCATTAATGTTATTGATCAATAAATCCAGGTCTCCGTCATTATCGAGATCAGCATAAACCGACCCGTTTGAGAAGCCGGGCCCTTCAAGACCGGAACCATTTATGGCATTCTGAAACGACAAGTTTCCCTGATTGAGGTAGAAATGATTATCGAGCGGTTCGGACGGAATTTTATCTATCAGGGACGTCAGCATGTTGCTGTCCCGGCGCACCTTGGAAAGTTGTAATTCCGTATTGGAATAGAAATTAATATAATCCTGATCCGTCAGATCTTTATAAATGCCATTGGCGACAAAAATATCTTTTTGCCCGTTGTTATCTGCATCAAATAGCAATGCACCCCAGCTCCAGTCCGTAGCTTCAGTGCCGGTCAGCCGACTTATTTCGGAGAATGATACCTGGGAGGGCTTCCCGGGTACCGGACCATTGTTCAGTTGAAAGACATTGCGGGTAAACTGATGATAGTAGCCGTTTTTCACATTTGACTGATACTTATCCCAGTCTTCAAATACAGTTTTCGTCTTTAGTCGTTCGAGCGAAGCCGGCAGCATTTCCGTTACATAAATTTCAGGATATCCATCATTGTTCATATCGGCAATATCAGCTCCCATGGAACCCATACTTATCTCATTCATGTAGTCTTCCAGCATTTCCCGGAAGGTTCCATCCTGCTGATTGATGTAAAGGTAATCACGTTCAAAAAAGTCATTCGAAACGAAGATATCTGGCCAGCCATCCTTGTTGAGGTCCGCCGCGGTAACGCCCAGGCCAAAACCAATGGCGCTTCCGTATATTCCGGCTTCTTCGCTTACATCGACGAAGTTATCGCCGTCATTCCGGTATAACTTATTGCCCCCGTTTGGATCCCTGGTTTCCCGTTGTCCTTCCCGCAAATCATAAATACCCACTGAGCGCAGCGAGTTATTAAGCAAATACATATCGAGATCTCCATCCAGGTCATAGTCCAGAAAAACGGCATGATTGGAAAGTCCTTTGTCGTCAATGCCATATTCGGCCGCTTTTTCGGAGAATGTATTATCCCCATTGTTGATAAAGAGTTCGTTATTCCGGTTAGGTCCTTCCGGCGGCCCCGACTTACAGACGTAAATATCCACCCATCCATCGCCGTTTATATCGGCCATACTCACTCCGGTGGACCACACATCCGGACAAGCCACCCCGGCACTTGCCGTAATATCCTCAAAAGTAAAATCACCCTTATTCAGATACAGTTTATTATCCACCTGATTGCCTGCAATGTAAAGATCCAGCAATCCGTCCTTATTGACATCACCCACAGCGATGCCTGCCCCGTTATAAAAATTACGATAGGTATAGGTGTTCAGGCTTTCCGTATGAACAAGCGTATTGGCAAAATGGATACCGGATTGATCTTGAGAAATAGGTAAAAAGAGCGGATTGACCGCATCAGGTGTTTCATCGGAATTATCCGGCGAAGAACATGAATACAAGCACAAACCGGCCGCAAGCATACATCCAACGATCCTGTATCTCATGCAATCAAAACTACAAAAAAAAAGAAAGCATGCCTTCGCATGCTTTCTTTTTAACATTTCATTAAGAAACTCTAGTAACCTGTATTCTGAGTCAGGTTTGTATTGGCATCAATAGCCGCCTGAGGCAATGGGAACAGCAATCGAATATCGCTCGATGCAGGCTTCTCCCACCATGTTCCGAGGAATGCGCCAAAGCGGATCATATCCTGACGTCTCCAACCTTCGGCAAACATTTCACGTCCGCGTTCTGCCAGGAGGAAGTCGCTGCTTAAAGAAGAAACAGCATCCAATCCAGCACGAGCTCTTACCTGGTTTACTAAATCAAGTGCTTCAGCATCACCTGAATTTTGTCTCCACAATGCTTCTGCACGTGTTAATAAAATATCTGAATAACGGAAAATCGGAAAGTCATTTGAAATACTATTCGGAGAACCAAATGCAAATTCAAATTTACCTACACGAGCTCCCGCCTGACGCCATGCATTAGGTGCCAGCATGTTGATTTCCGGCGTAAATGTCAACGGAGGTCCATCAGGATCCGTTGCTTCTGCACTGATATCAATCAGACGTTCACCTGTTGCTGAGAACTGAGGACCAACGATAAAGCTTCCACGACGATCATCATTCTCATCGAATGAGTTGTAGAACTCTTCAAGTGAGCTGTATCCATTCCATGGCTGCTCCTGCAGGCGGAATGTCTCCTGAGAAAGATAATGGAGCGTCATTTGCGCCAGGTTAAAACCTTGAGCATTATCTTTATCGTAGTTTAGAACGAAAATGTTCTCTGAAGATCCTTGATTTTGCTCAACAAAGTTGGCAAAGAAATCAGGCTCCAGACTGTATGCTCCTCCATCGATTACTTCTTTAGCTGCCGCTGCAGCATCAGCATATCGATTCACGCCGACATAAACTTCGGCATTCAGGTAAAGCTTAGCCAATAACGACTGCGCAACGTAATAGTTGATCGTTGCATACGTTGCCTCCCGACGAAGGTTAGGTAACGCTGCCGTCACTTCTGTTTCAATAAAGTCAAACACTTCCTGACGTGTGTTATTTACAGGAGTTGGATTGGTATCATCTTCCTCGATAATTGGCACATTGCCATATGCATCAAGTAACCAATAATACATCAAGGCACGCAATACACTAAGTTCAGAGTTCAGGATCTCATTATCACCCAAATCCTTTAACAGGTTATTTACGTTACCGATGTTATTGTAAACATAGTTCCATCCATTGTTCACAGATTCTTCCGTAGGCAACCACTCGTGGCGGTGCATACGAATCCACTGTCCTCCATCTTCCCAGTCAGCACCCTTCTGTGTAATAACCATTTCATCTGATGAAATTTCATGCATTGACCACAGCGAGTTATGAGCTCCCCAGGTACCCGCCAATTGCGAATAGGCACTGGCAGCAAGTACCGCCAATACATCCGGATCCGTCGATGACGTGATTTGATCCGCAGGAATGGAGGAAAATACTTCTGCTTCTGGTTCC
>CAYGOW010000297.1:0-1867 GCA_964351425.1 uncultured Roseivirgaceae bacterium | reverse complement strand
CATGCCTGTCCTACCAAGAGGAAAGGTAATGTCATCAAACCGATTTTAAATATATTCTTCATATTCATTTACGTTTAAAAATTATTTCAACCCGAGTTGAACTCCAAATGTGAACGAGGTCGTGGTGAAGTACGTATTTCTACGCTCTAAACCAGGTGCCAGGTTCTGTGTAAATCCATCACCGTCCTCGGAATCAAACAAACGAGGTGAAGGATCAATCCCAGTATAATTGGTAATTGTAAACAGATTCTGTGCAGCTACATAAACACGGAAACGACTAAGAACGTTTGACTCCAGGGGAAGTAAATATCCTATCTGGGCGTTATCAAGTCGTAAGAACGTTGCATCCTCTATGTAAAGAGATGAGAATGTAGGCGTTCCTGTTATACGCGCATCTGCTTTGTCTGTGTTAACACTGTTCCAAGTTGTGGAAGCAGCATCACGTGGCTCATAAAATCCTCGGTAAGAGTTGTATAAATCATGACCGAATGCTCCTCGCAGGAAGAAATTCAGATCCCAGCTCTTGTAAGTAAATGTGTTAGAAAACCCGAATTCACCGTCTGGTAGTCCATTTCCGATTACGCCCCAATCATCAGGGTCGGTTGATGAAAGTACATAATTTCCGGATTCATCAATACCTAAGAATTCAGGTCCATACATATTACCCAGTGTTTCTCCTACAACATTGCGGATGATCGGGTTGTTGTTCTGGCCAGGGGATCCTGGTGTGGCAAAACGCAATTCAGAGAAACCTAAGTCCGTGCCAGGCACGTCAAAGTTTTCAATGGTTGTTTTATCGTAGATAGTGAAGTTCACCGATGGAGTCCATGAAACAGCTCCAAGGGCAATATCGTTCACTGAAAGGGCAAATTCAAATCCTCCAGCAGTCAGCTCACCTACGTTCGCCCACGTACTGTTAGAGATGTTAAATGATCCGGGAAGGAACGCATTCGGGTTACCAGGGCTAACAGTCAAACGGAAAATCAGGTCAGTGATGTTACGCTGATAGAAATCCATCGTACCTGTAATCTTGTCATCAAGGAATCCGAAGTCAACTCCGATATCCCACTCAGCTTTGGTTTCCCATTTTAACTGTGGGTTCGGGTTACGCTGCAGAACAGGGCTTACGAAGATATCGTCGGTAGAAAGCGGATCACCGTCAAGGTCAATACGCTGTCCGGGACCGTACAAGGCAAGCGCCAGATATGGATCCGGAGGCAGGTTACCTGTTACCCCGTAAGAAGCACGAACTTTCAAGGAAGATACAACCCCAAGATCGGCAATGTTGGCCAATTCAGCACCGGCACTAACCGCAGGGAAATATCCTGTTTTCTCATTCTCACCAAAGCCACTGAATGACTCACCACGAAGACTTGCGGACAAGAAGAACGTATTATCATAATTAAAATTCGCACGAGCGAAAGCTGAATTCAGTGTATTGGCACTTTTGAAACTGTATAAATCAGTGTTCACACCCTGACGAATGGAAGCAAATCCAAGATTGTCCCACCCTGTATTATCAAACAGGAAGTTTCTCACCTGAACTACAAATCCTTAATTTTCACGTCGCTGCGTTTCGGCACCAACCAAAAGGGTAAAATCGAGGTTATCGATAATCTCAGCATTAAAGTTCAATGTTCCTGTCAGGATCTCATTGATGTTATCGAATTCAGTTTTTCGGGCAATACCATTACCACCGGCGCCAAACTGAAGATCAAATTTTGACCAATATGACCCGTCCCATCCGCGCTGCATATCACGTCCGTAGTTTACGGCGAATGTCAGGTTGTCGAGAATGTCATATTCAACTCGTCCGTTGAATAAGGCACTGGAACGCTGCCCTTCAAAATTTTGCTGATTCGCCAGT
>CAYGOW010000296.1:4321-4998 GCA_964351425.1 uncultured Roseivirgaceae bacterium | reverse complement strand
TTATTTTTCTTCTCTCGTTTTCAAAATTTGGACTGCAAAGGTATCAAAACACCTATATTAAAGCAATACATTGTTTGAATTAATTTACAGCTAAATAACAACAATGGACATCGAAAGAATACTTCCGATGTCCATCCTTAAATTTATATGGCACCACCCGATCAGGCTTCACCTACGGTTCCCCCAAAATTAAGGGGAAACTTGGGTGCTTCATCGGACTTTTTTATAGGTCCGAATGCATCTTCGTACTTCTGAATATTATCATTCAGCGCCGCCAGAAGCCTTTTCGCATGTTCCGGAGTAATGACAATCCTGGATTTGACTTTCGCCTTGGGCACACCCGGCATCAACCGGATAAAGTCGATAACAAATTCGCTGTTCGAATGTGCTACCATCGCCAAATTGGCATATACGCCTTCTGCTACCTCTTCAGTCAACTCTATGTTGATCTGATTCGGATTGTTCACTTTTTTATCTTTCTGATCGTCTGCCATGATCTACTCATTCAGGGCTTTTTCTTCCTGTGAGCTCTCATTCGCTTCAACCAACTCATCGTATTCCTCCTTAGAACCAACAATCAGGTTATTGAGTTTACGCTGTCCGGTACCGGCAGGAATGAGGTGACCTACGATCACGTTCTCCTTCAGTCCGAGCAAGGCATCCGCTTTTCCACGGAT
>CAYGOW010000296.1:382-4311 GCA_964351425.1 uncultured Roseivirgaceae bacterium | reverse complement strand
TCAATACTTTTGTTGTCTCCTGGAATGATGCGGCCGACAGGAAGCTTTCAGTTTTCAAGGATGCCTGGGTAATACCCTGCAAGGTCGGTTTTGAAACCGCCGGCATTGCATCCCGAACCTGAACTTGTTTCATGTCTTTACGCTTCAACTTGGAGTTCTCATCCCGCAAATCGCGCGGCGTAATGATTTGTCCCGGTTTGAATACTTCTGATTCCCCTGCATCGGTAACAACTTTCTTATCAAGGATAAGATCGTTCTCTTCACCAAATACAAACTTATCAATGCTTTCACCAGGCAGGAAGCTTGTATCTCCCTGATCAAGAATTTGCACTTTTTGCATCATCTGGCTTACGATGGCCTCAATGTGCTTGTCATTGATCTTCACACCCTGAAGTCGGTACACTTCCTGGATTTCATTCACCAGGTATTCCTGTACGGCTGTTGGTCCTTTGATTGACAAGATATCAGCAGGTGTAATGGCTCCATCTGACAACGGATATCCCGCTTTCACAAAGTCATTATCCTGTACCAGAATGTGTTTCGATAACGACACCAGGTAACGCTTCTTAATTCCGTCCTTGGACTCGATAAAGATTTCGCGGTTACCACGCTTCACGCCACCGTAGGTTACAACACCATCGATCTCACTTACCACAGCCGGGTTAGACGGGTTACGTGCCTCGAAAAGCTCCGTTACCCGGGGCAGACCCCCTGTAATATCCCTTGATTTACCCATGGTCCGAGGAATCTTCGCCATCACTTGTCCGGCTTTGATCTTATCCCCGTTATCCACAGCCAGGTGAGCACCAACTGGTATGTTGTAGCTCTTGCTGTCTTTCTTACCATTCACTATCAGGGCAGGGTTTTTCGTTTTGTCCTTGGTGTCAGTAATTACTTTCTCACGGTGACCTGTCTGCTCATCCGATTCTTCTTTGAAGGTAATACCTTCGATGATGGAATCGAATTCAATCGTTCCGTCAAACTCAGACAGAATAACTGCGTTGTAAGGATCCCAGTAGCAAAGTTCATCGCCTTTTTCTACTTTCTGCCCTTCCTTCACTTTCAGGTAAGCTCCGTAAGGTACGTGGTTTGAAATCAGTGTCGTCTTCCTCTCCGGATCAACAATCTTGATCTCACCGGTACGACCCATTACCACTTGTATTTTATTGCCATCCTTGTCGGTGGTTAGTATCGAACGAACTTCCTCCAGTTCGACTACCCCCGAGAATTTAGCTTTAATATTCGCATCCACTGCAATGTTTGACGCGGTACCACCCACGTGGAATGTACGTAGTGTAAGCTGTGTACCAGGCTCTCCAATGGATTGCGCTGCGATAACACCAACTGCTTCACCTGCGTGGACCATTTTGCCTGTTGCCAGGTTTCGTCCGTAACATTTCGCACATCCACCCTGCTTGGTTTCACACGTCAACAGTGAACGAATTTCTACTTCTTCTATACTTGTCTCGTCGATTTTGTCCGCGATGGTCTGGTCAATCTCCGTTCCGGCTTCACAGATTAATTCATCCGTGATTGGATCGTAAATATCAAGAACAGTCACACGACCAAGAATTCGCTCTGACAACGGCTCCACGATATCCTCATTATCTTTCAGAGCGGTAACTGTAAGTCCACGGAGGGTACCACAATCATCTTCTGTAATAACAAGATCCTGGGCCACATCCACCAATCGACGTGTCAGATAACCGGCATCCGCCGTTTTAAGCGCTGTATCCGCCAATCCTTTACGAGCACCGTGTGTGGAGATAAAGTACTCCAGTACATCGAGTCCTTCTTTAAAGTTGGAAAGGATCGGGTTCTCAATAATAGACCCTACGGATCCGGCCAGGTTTTTCTGAGGCTTGGCCATCAGACCCCTCATTCCGCCCAGCTGACGAATCTGCTCTCTGGATCCACGAGCACCTGAGTGCATCATCATATAGATGGAGTTGAAGCCCTGGTCATCTTCCGCCAGTTGAGTCATCAACGTATTGGTCAACTGCGTATTGATACGCGTCCAGATATCGATTACCTGGTTGTATCGTTCGTTGTCCGTGATAAGACCCATCAGGTAGTTATTCCATACCGCATCAACTTCCGACTTGGCTTGTTCCACCAATCCTTCTTTCTCAGCAGGAACAGCTACGTCATTCAGTCCCATCGACAACCCACCTTTGTAAGCCATCTGGAAACCGAGCTCTTTTATATCATCCAGGAAGTGCGCTGTCCGCGCCATTCCACTGATGTTAAATACATCAGAGATGATTTTCTGCAGCTTCTTCTTGGTAAGCAGTTCATCCACAAATCCAACTTCCGCAGGAACGTGCTGGTTAAACAGGACGCGACCGGCAACAGTATCAATAATTTTTGATACCAATTCGCCATTCTCACGCACCTTTGTGCGCAGTTTGATGTGCGCGTGCTTGCTCAGACGTTCTTCGTTGATCGCAATGATCACTTCTTCATTGCTGTAGAATGTTTTACCTTCTCCCATTACAGGATGGTCTTTGGTTCCCTTACGGCCCTTGGTCACATAGTATAATCCAAGTACCATGTCTTGTGAAGGCACAGTAATTGGCGCTCCGTTGGCAGGGTTCAGGATATTATGTGATGAAAGCATCAGAAGGGAAGCTTCCAGAACGGCTTCCTGTCCGAGAGGTACGTGTACCGCCATCTGGTCACCGTCAAAGTCGGCATTAAATGCAGTACAAACCAGCGGGTGCAACTGAATCGCTTTACCTTCAATCAATTTCGGCTGGAATGCCTGAATACCGAGTCGGTGTAGTGTAGGAGCACGGTTCAGCAGAACAGGGTGACCCTTCAATACATTCTCCAGAATATCCCAGACAACAGGATCTTTACGATCTACAATTTTCTTGGCAGATTTTACCGTTTTGACAATACCACGCTCAATAAGTTTGCGGATAATAAACGGCTTGAACAGCTCCGCCGCCATGTCCTTCGGAAGTCCGCATTCATGCAGCTTCAATTCAGGTCCAACGACAATTACTGAACGACCGGAATAATCCACACGCTTACCCAGCAAGTTCTGACGGAAACGACCCTGCTTACCTTTAAGCATGTCACTAAGTGACTTGAGGGCCCGATTACCATCTGAACGCACCGCGTTTACTTTACGCGAGTTGTCAAACAGGGAATCCACAGCTTCCTGAAGCATCCTTTTCTCATTTCGGAGAATTACTTCAGGCGCCTTAATATCTATCAGTCTTTTCAGACGATTGTTTCGAATAATAACGCGTCGATACAAATCATTCAGGTCGGAGGTAGCAAAGCGACCGCCATCCAAAGGCACCAACGGACGTAATTCCGGTGGAATGACAGGCACCATCTTGATCACCATCCATTCAGGACGGTTTTCAATACGGGTACGTGCTTCACGGAACGCCTCAACAACCTTCAGTCGCTTCAGGGCTTCTGCCTTACGCTGCTGCGAGGTATCTGTTGCCGCCTGGTGACGCAAGTCATACGACAGGTTGTCAAGTTCGATACGGGCTAACAGCATTTCGAGGGATTCTGCTCCCATTTTTGCGATGAACTTGTTCGGATCATCATCATCAAGCAACTGATTTTCACGAGGAAGCTTATCCAGGATATCCAGGTATTCATCCTCCGTCAGAAAATCCATATAAGCCAGACCATCTTCTTCCTTAATACCCGGCTGAATTACCGCGTATCGTTCGTAATAAATAATCTGATCTAGTTTTTTAGATGGAAGCCCTAACAGGTATCCTATTTTGTTTGGTAATGATCTAAAATACCATATATGAGCTACAGGAACAACTAATGAAATGTGTCCCATTCTCTCACGCCTTACTTTCTTTTCGGTAACTTCAACACCACAGCGATCACATATAATTCCTTTATATCTTATACGCTTGTATTTTCCGCAATGGCATTCCCAATCCTTT
>CAYGOW010000296.1:0-297 GCA_964351425.1 uncultured Roseivirgaceae bacterium | reverse complement strand
GGCCAGTTTAATGGTTATGGTTGTAAAACTACTATTTAGTTTTTGAGGTTTCTTGTAAGCCATATCTAAGTGGAAGTTTCTTAAATTAATCCATGTTAATATCTAATCCCAATCCTCTTAATTCATGTAATAATACATTGAATGATTCCGGGATACCGGGAGTTGGCAAGTTATCACCCTTAACAATTGCTTCATATGTTTTGGCACGGCCTACAACATCATCAGACTTAAGGGTAAGAATCTCTTGCAGAATATTTGCAGCACCAAATGCTTCAAGTGCCCAAACTTCCATCTCTC
>CAYGOW010000295.1:1843-5024 GCA_964351425.1 uncultured Roseivirgaceae bacterium | reverse complement strand
CTGGACTTTTCAGGCGATGACCCCCAGCGATTGAATAATGATCACAAAAAGAAATTCGGTAAACACTAATCATTTCCGATGAAGAGGTCTTCCCAATTGGGAAGGCCTTTTTTTGCCGGCAGGATATCAGCATGGGTGAAATGATTATGGTTAAAGTCCAGCTGAGTGGCTAAAATTCTCCTTCAAATTTCCTCATAAAGCCAAAATTTGCCCGGAAGTCATAATCTTCGCCCCTTTCTCCAATAATACCTGTTTTTTTTCTTGAAATCCTATCCTGTCTATTGGCCGCGTGGCATCCTCAATAAGCGTAGTATTAAATCCTTCTGCCAACGCATCCAAAAGCGTATAGTACACACAATAATCGGCCGCCAGGCCACAGACAACAACGCTATCAACCCCCCTTTCACGCAGATAACCTGCCATGCCGGTGCTTTTCAAATGGCCATTATCATAGAACCCACTGTAACTGTCTATGTTTTTGATCATTCCTTTCCGAAATATGGCTTCCACCCTTTGGGTAGAAAGCGCGTCATGAAATTTTGCTCCTTCGCCACCCTGGATGCAGTGGTCCGGCCAAAGTACTTGTTCCAGACCATTGAGTTTTATGGTATCAAAGGGCTCCTTACCGGGGTGATTAGAGGCAAAACTAAGGTGATCTTCAGGGTGCCAGTCCTGCGTTGAGACAACCAGTTCAAACTTCTCCTGCAACTGATTAACAAGAGGAATTATTTGATTGCCATTTGGCACCTCAAGAGCCCCTCCCTGCAGAAAGTCATTTTGAATATCAACAAGAATTAATGCGGTCATTCGAATTTATTTTCTATGGTTAAACTGGTCCTCAGCTCGTGCAACTTCGGACTTATTCCAATTTTGTAAATGTGCGGGTTATCAAAGCGCTTGTATTCATCAGGTAATCTTGCAAGCCTTTCCTTTGCATAGGCTGCAACAGATGCAACCGAGCGCTGCGGTTCAACCGGTCTTCCTTTTTCCATCACCTGAAGCAGCTGCGGCTCCGTCCGGAAACTACCCAAATCCATTGATTTCTGAGGTTCAAACGGATCACGCATACTTGATGGAGAGGCTTCATCCACCAATGATATGGCATCCGCGCCAAAGAAATTCCCATCTCCGTCAAACAGCCGATAAACTTGTTTGCGGTCGGGCAGCGTCACTTTCTTTATGGTTTCGGATAACTTAATCCGCGGTTTACCGCCTGCAAAAGCCAACTTATAGACTCCATCCAGCGCCGCGTCAGGGGACCCGGTAGCCAAACTTGTTCCTACACCAAAAACATCTATGGGTGCACCTTGCTGGATCAAACTTCGGATGACATATTCATCCAGTTGATTGGAAACAACGATCTTTGTATCCTGCAAACCCGCTTCATCCAGCATTTTACGTGCATTCTTCGACAAATAGGCAAGGTCACCACTATCCAGCCGAATGCCCAGCAGTGCATGTCCCTTCGCTTTAAGCTCCTGACCTACTTTAATCGCATTGGGTATCCCACTCCGTAACGTATCATAGGTATCAACAAGCAGTACTGTCTGATCAGGATACGTAGCAGCATACGCTTTGAAGGCGTCAAGTTCGCTTTCATACCTCTGAATAAAAGCATGTGCCATGGTTCCTGTAACCTTAAGATCAAATTCTCTCGCCGCCCGTACATTACTGGTCGAATTTACCCCACCAACTACGGCGGCTCTTGAGGCATGGAAACCCCCGAGTGCCTGCGCCCGCCGTAAGCCGAATTCAGACAGAATCCGGTCCCCGGCAACAAGCCGCATACGAGCCGCCTTGGTAGCAACCAAACTCTGGAAATTAAGCATGTTCAACAGGAGCGTCTCTATGAGCTGTGCTTCAAGCAAGCCAGCCTCTACCCTGAGAATAGGTCGTACCGGGAAGACTACATCCCCTTCGAGAGAAGAATATATTGACCCTCGGAATCGAAAATGCTTCAGGTGCTCCAGATAGGTTTGATCAAAACCCTGCTCCTTCAGGTAATACAAATCATCGCTGGAAAAATGAAGTGATTGAAGTTGCTGTAACAGATCCTCAAGTCCGGCAAATACCACAAAACCACCGTCAAAAGGGGTTTTTCGAAAAAAATAATCAAAAACTACAGGTTGATCGGATAATCCGGATGTGAAATAAACCTGCCCCATAGTGAGCTGGTAGAGATCCGTATAGGTTGCTGTTAAATTAAGCATAGCGGTGTATTCGTTCGCAATAAAGGTACGGATGTTATTCAGGGAAAAAAATCCGTAAACCGACCCATTGCAGAACGGCCAATAACTGTCCGGTGAAGCACCTACTTTTCCCAGACAACTAACTAATCAGACTATGTACAACGGAAAAAGAACCTCAGAAATAGCAAGAAATCATCAGTCCAAAGCAATGCATTCGCAATGCCTGCTGAAAGAGAAGTTGTGGGGATTGCTCAAAAACAAACGAACCTATGGTTTAACTTTTCACCAGGATGAA
The DNA here is from genome assembly GCA_964351425.1 of uncultured Roseivirgaceae bacterium. Lineage (GTDB taxonomy): Bacteria > Bacteroidota > Bacteroidia > Cytophagales > Cyclobacteriaceae > JAUILA01. The sequence goes on along the minus strand of CAYGOW010000295.1, from coordinate 2,540 downwards.
AAGATTGACTTGTATGAAGTCGACTTTTGCTGCCATAGCGAGAAAATAATTATTGAACTTTCTGATTTTCCCTTCCAAACCAGTGAGCAAATGGATAAAACCATGGAACGGCATTTATATCTGATTGACCAGGGGTATACCATTCTTGGCTTTGACGGGAATACCATCCATACCAATCCAAAATACATACGTGAAATGATCAAGACCCATGTCCAGATCAATCATGCAGGCCAGATGGAAAATTTCAACCTGGATTTTGACTTCTGATTTTACTGTTTACTCGTGAACAATCAGCGCCGGATACATAAAATCCATAGCTATTCGCTTGGCCAGGCTTTTATGAAACAGCTTTTCCGCCAATGAATATGGGTGTGTGCAGAGAATAAGTAAGTCTGCATCGGATGTCAGCATATAATGCTGGATCGATTCACTAAAATCATCACTGACCAGTTGGTCAAACGAAGCAGTAAATTGATCCTGTAATGCATAGGATATTTCAAGTTGATGTCGCGATTGGTGGACTTTTTCATCCTCTGTCAAAGGCCGTTTGCTTAATTGTAGAAATTTCACTTCGGTATCAAAATGTGTAAGCCAGGTGCTGAATTGATCCAAAGGCGGAACGCCCAGGTGCAAGTAATCATAGGCGAATACCACCCGTTTTATGAACGAGAATCGTGTCGTATCGGGTACGAATAGT
>CAYGOW010000295.1:0-1833 GCA_964351425.1 uncultured Roseivirgaceae bacterium | reverse complement strand
TAGTAAGGGGATACCGGATTTTCTTAATACCTGATAGGTATTGGTTCCAAAAAAGAATTGGTATAAGTCTTCCGGGCCATTGGTTCCCATGATTATCAGGTCAAATTCCTCGCTACGGTTCGAAATAACGGATGACAACGTATCATCCGACACTTGAACCTCTCCGTAACACGAAACGTTGAAGGCCGTTGTGACTTCTAATGCCTGGGCCTCCAGCGTATGTCGAGCCTTCTCCACGGTGGGGGGATCTTTGGTCAGTAATTCACCCGGAGGAAGTGAAAAAATTGACTGTATGTTAAAGAGAACCAATTCCGAATCACATTGCTGTGCAAACTTGGCAGCATAGCCAATAGCATTAAGCGACGCCTCTGAAAAATCCGTAGGACATAATATCTTCTTCATGATTTCCTTGGTTAAAATGTACGTACCATGCGACAGCTGTAACTAATGTGCCGCACGTTTCAACTTATTATGATCCAAAACGCGGATGCCGGAATCCGTCAACTCCAGGATCTTTTCATCCCTGAAATCCGCCAGGGTTCTGTTAAGGGATTCGGTTGCGGTCCCCACAATACCAGAAAGGTCTTTCCGTGAAATTTTTACAACAGAATCATTCCCTTCCTTACACACTTGCTGTTCAGTTAACTTTACCAATGAACTAGCCACCCGCTGCCTAACGGATTGATAGGCCATTTCAAGCAGCCTGCTTTCCACTTCATAAAGATTGTCAGCCAACAACTTAATGAACCGGGTGGCAATCATCCGATTGCTGTATACCAGGTTATTAAAATCATTTTGATTAATCATCACCACCTCAGCATCTTCCAACACAATGGCCGATTCATTATATGGCGCCTGTTCTAAAAGAGATAAATAACCAATAAACTGTTCAGGGCCATGTATACCGGTCACAAGCTCCTTGCCATCTTCGGTCATCATATATGTTTTGACCAGTCCGCTCTTAATATAAAATAAGTCAAGGGGCTCATGCCCTTCCATAAATACAAAGTTGCGCCTGGCAATTTTCCTTGATTGTAAATTCTCAGATATGCTATGCGTGCCCTTCACTTCACGGGCTTTCGAAAGAAAATCATCAATGCTTTGAACATCCTCGTCGAACGTTGCCTTAATGTGCTCATGTTTCTTTATTCGCATTTCCAATACACTGAGTAATTCCGAATCATCAAATGGTTTGGTGAGGTAATCATCAGCACCCAGCATCATACCCTCCCGAATGTGAGTTAAGTCTGTCTTCGCGGTAAGAAAAACGAAAGGCGTGGTGGAAGTAGCCGGATTCCGGCCGAGAATATGTAAAACACCATACCCATCCAGCTCAGGCATCATTATGTCGCATAAAATCAGATCTGGCTTTTCCCGCAGAGCAACTTCCACTCCAATCTTGCCATTCTCAGCAGTTAATACATCATAATGTCCTAATTCCAGAATACTGGCAATATTCTCCAGCATGTCCAGATTATCTTCAATGACCAATATCCTGTAGCTCATTCTGAGAAGAATTAATCCATGGTCTAAAATTGCCGTCGATATCCGCATTTTCTTCTTAAAATGAAGAAATGGACTTGTTATCCGGCACATCTAAAGTACATGATAGATTCTGCGCATAGAATGATAGCCATCAGACAGGAATGTGACCTGCATCAATGCCGGAAATACCCTTCAGTTCATTGACATATTTCTTCAATAGATGCAGGTATTTTTTCAATGATTCCTGTGTATCTTCTTTTGTGTCTTTAGTGGTTTCAGTTGAATGAATGGCATGAACCTTCGCACGCACATTGGCGCGATACGCTTTGTAAAAAAGAAATAGCTTTT
>CAYGOW010000294.1:0-5027 GCA_964351425.1 uncultured Roseivirgaceae bacterium | reverse complement strand
GGGGTTGAAGTAGCCACCAGCAGTGACGAACAGGTTAATACTACGGTCACGGATGTAATTCGCGAGTACCATCAACAGAATCAAAAGGATTACAGGTTCTTCAAAAAAAACATGGTCGACGAGGTGGATCGTATTTACGACCGGTATTTATCCCTGCTTCTCCTGCTTCGGGAATTTACCGAGCGAGCTGCTGAGGATTCGAAGCGCGATCATAAAAACCTGGAGGAAAACCCTTTTCTGAAAGCTTTACAGGAGAATGAGCAACTGGATGTGATGTTTCTCCGTAAGAATATTCGGTGGGAGGTTCAATTGGTGCGGGAATGGTTTAAGAGTATTATTCGAAAGGATGACGACTATCAGGCCTATGCCAGCCTTGAGGCGCCGGGTACGGAAGATCACCTTGACTACCTGAACCACCTGGTAAAAGACATTATCTTCAAAAATGAAGTGATTGAAACCTATCTGGAAGAGCATGACCTGAACTGGACGGAAGATAAACCAATAGTTAAGAGCCTTACCACAAAGACACTGAAGGCATTTGGAGAAGGCGGAAGTCTGGAACTGCAGGACATATCGTATAATTGGGAGGACGACAAGGAATTTTTCCAGGATCTGTTTGTTGAAACGCACAAGGTTGAAAAAGAATATGAGGCATTAATAGCCGGTAAAACGCAGAATTGGGATATTGAGCGAATTGCGATGACGGACAGGATAGCATTGGAAATGGCTATCGCGGAAATGATTAATTTTCCCAGCATTCCGGTCAAAGTAACGATTAATGAATATATTGAGCTGGTTAAAAAGTATAGTACTCCGAAAAGTAAGCAGTTTATTAATGGCGTTTTAGATGTAATTGCGGAAGAATTATTACATACGGGGGTTATTAAAAAGAGTGGTAGAGGATTAATAGATAATAAGTAATAAATTTGAAGATATGAGTAAGAACAGTGGAAGTTCATTTCTGGCATTTTTAATTGGAGCCATATCCGGGGCTGCCCTGGGTATATTGTATGCGCCCGACAAGGGATCCAATACCAGGGATCGACTTACTTATCGACTTCAGAAATACAAGCAGACACTTGAGGAACTACTTGAAGACCTGATGTCGGATAAAAATGGCGCGTTGTCAGAAGCCAAATCACATGGTGAGAAAGTGGTAAATGACGCAAGGGAAAAAGCGGAACATCTGTTAAAAGATGTTGATCAGCTTCTCGATCAAATTAAGAAGACTGAGGATAACTAAGGAACAAAACCCCGTACAATGGGGTTACATTTTTATTTAATACTAACCGATACTATTATAACATTATGAAACATCTAGTGAAATTTTTTCTGATGGCAGGCATAGTGGCGCTGATGGCAGCCTGTGGAAATAACAAGGATGCTGAAAAACGTATTGCTGATTTGGAGAGCCGATTGGCCGAGCTTGAATCAACGGGCGGACCTGCTCCTGCCACTGCTACAACACAACCTGATCAAAAACCAGCAGGACCTTTGCCTGCATTCCAGTTTTCAGAAGTCGAGCATGACTTTGGAAAAATAAGCCAGGGGGATGTTGTCGTACATGTATTTACCTTTACAAACAACGGACAAGCTCCTTTGATCATTCAAAGTGCTGTCGGATCTTGTGGCTGTACTGTCCCAACTTACACGCGTGAGCCAATTGCTCCCGGAGAATCAGGTGAGTTGAATGTTGTATTTGACAGCAAAGGAAAAGCGAACCTTCAAAATAAGACGGTGACTATTACTGCTAATACCTGGCCGAAGAAGACAACTTTGCGTATTAAAGCGATGGTTGACGCACCAGCAGGTACTGCGATTCAGTAATCCTTCGCACACCAAAAAATATTTTAGAATCCCAACCCGGTTCCGGGTTGGGATTTATTATTTGATTTCACGAATTTTACCATTCACCTTATAAACACACTATCATGTATCAAAGCATTCTATTGCAGGCCTCTGGCCAGGGCAGTAATTTCTCCTCTCTAATTTTGCTGGCCGGGGTAGCTATCGTATTTTACTTCTTTATGATTCGTCCTCAGCAGAAAAAGCAGAAGGAGCAAAAGAAATTTCTGGAAGAGATAAAGCGTGGAGATCAGGTAGTAACCATTGGAGGCATTCATGGTAAGATTCTTTCTGTTGAAGATGACAAAGTTGTAATCGAGGTGGATAAGGGTGTAAAACTCGTTGTATTAAAAGGATCTATTTCCCTGGAAGCCAGTCAGCCTAAAAAGGATGATAAAAAAAGTTAACCTGATGTGAGTGTATTCGCAGACGTACTGAAATCACTGACCCCATCCCGGACCAACCGGTTTAGGGTGATGTTGCTTTGCTTTGCCGCAGCAACAACCTTCTGGTTTTTAAATGCGATGAACAAGGAGCATACTACGACACTCAATTATCCGGTTGAATTTATTTATGATAAGGATGATTATGTAGCGGTAGAACCGCTACCGGCGGAGGTGGCAATAAATGTTAACGGGGTTGGATGGAACCTGCTACGCAATAATCTGGGAATAAAAACCTCTCCATTGCTTATCCCCCTGGAGAATCCCTCTGAAATTAAAAGCTTATCAGCCATTTCCATCCCCAGTCTTATCTCCGATCAGATTAGCGAATTTCAGCTTAATTACGTCCTGACAGATACGCTCTACATAAGTCTTGACAGACGAATTCAGCGAGTATTCCATTTAGCCGTGGATAGCCTAACCGTGCCTGTGGAGCAGGGATACCGGCTTTCCTCACCTATCCGCGTTTCCCCTGATTCGGTGATTCTCTATGGCCCTCAAACCTTGCTTGAGAGTTTGCAGGATACCCTGTATTTGCCGTTGGGGGACGAGTTGATCAGCCAGACATTTAATCAGAATATATCGGTTCCAATCCCTGAAAAGGTGAGCTCTGCGGATCCACCTATTGTACAAGTAGCTTTTAATGTGGATGAATATGTCCAGGAAGAAATTCTTGTGTCCTTACAGCTTGTTAATTTATCCAATCTGGATTCTTTAACCACCACGGCCCAGGTTCGTGTGACCTACACGGTTGAGCGTAGCCGGGCGGATGAAATCGGGCCTGAGGACTTTACGATCATTGGGGATGTGACTGAAATGAACCAAGATTCAACCGTAATTCCACGATTGACCTATTACCCGCTCGGACTGATCAACCTTCGTTATGACTCCACGGCCATAAGGATAGAAGGAAATGAATAAGGCATTTCTGGTGGGTATTACCGGTGGAATTGGATCCGGCAAAAGCCTTATATGCAAAATATTTTCAATCCTGAATATCCCTGTGTATGATGCGGATTCCCGGGCTAAATGGTTAATGGTACATGATCCTGAGTTGGTCAATGGAATTTTAAACCTGTTTGGTCATCAAGCTTACCTGGAGGGAGAATTAAACCGCACCTATATTGCCTCAAAAGCTTTTCATGCCAAGTACCTGACCGAGCGATTGAATGCATTGGTGCATCCTGCGGTGGCAAAGGATTTTGACTCATGGGCCGACCTGCAGAATTCGGCCTATGTAATTAAAGAAGCGGCATTGTTGATTGAGTCAGAAAGTTATAAAACCCTGGATTACCTGATTAATGTGGAAGCACCGGCTTCCTTACGCAAGGAACGGGTATTGCAGCGGGATAAACATAGGGACCCGCAGCAGGTAGATGATATCATGTCACGCCAACTAAGTGACCTTGAACGCCGTGAGAAAGCAGATTATACCATCCTGAACGACGGTAAACACATGGTTATTCCGCAAGTGCTGGAATTAGACAGGATTCTAAGGCAACTTGCCGGCAGGTGATTGACCTTTCTTAAAGAAAACCCGTGCAATCCATCGGGGCAGTGCGAGTGCACCTACCAACAGGTAAGGATAGTAGGTTATAACTCTCCAGAGCAATGCAGCCCCAAGGGTAAATTCTCCGAGGTATAGGGTAAAAAACTCCATGAAGAAATGCTCCGCTGTCCCGGTACTGCCCGGAGTAGGAGAAATCAACATAACAATCCACAGAATCAGTTGCTTCCCAAAAATCAGAAAATGCGTCCATATAGAGATTCCGTCTGAGTAAGCAGCCACAATGAAATTTAGAATGGTATAGCGTGCGACCCATGCCACAATCGTAGCCAGGGATATTTTGATCCAATAAGAGAGCCGCTTGCCTTTCAATAGTGATGAAGCCCACATGACTTCGTTGCCATGCTGATAAGCCGCATAACGCCACTTTCGTAAAAATCCAATCGAGGTGATCTTAATTAATACCCATTTAAAAATCCGGGGCTTCCAGAAAAGCGCAAAACTCATGATCAGCGTGTATATCGCAATCAAAAAATAGCTTAGAATAAACAGGTAACGAAGTGTTGCATTGAGATCCGGAAAAATATCTTCACCGAAGAGCAGAAGGGCGAGAGGAGCGGCGGTGACAAAAAAGAGATTGTCCAGGATCGCTGTGAGCATGACATATGCCAGGGCCTTACCCAGGTTGATTTTTTCCTTTAGAAGGATGAATACGGCTACGGCGGTTCCTCCTACCACAGAAGGGGTGACAGCGGATGCAAATTCCCAGAGAATAATAACATAAATGCTACTGGTCCAGCTTAACTCCTTATTTGTTAGTGTGCGGATTCGGTATATGTAAGCAGTTTCCTTTAAAATCAGGGCACCAAAAGCCAGAATTACGGGGATGACACTTGCGGTGAAGATGAGGTTAAGTCGCTCCGCCGTAAAATCTTCATCCGAGGCAATTAAATAGACAACAAAACCAATGCTGATGGCGGCAGGCAGCCATACCTTATTCGGATTAAGGGTTTTTAATATTTTCTTGGTGTCAAGATTCATTTATTCTGAGGGCACCTCCTCCAATTTTTCGATCCAGAAATTATTAAACCCCTCACCAAGGTGGAGAGTTATAATTCGGAGTTGGAGTAGTTCGAGAATGGCTAGAAAATTGAAAATGGCAGCAATTTTAGTGGGGTTCTTTTCAATGAGCGAGGAAAAGGGCAATCGTTCATGGCCCACTAATTCACCAA
>CAYGOW010000293.1:1011-5048 GCA_964351425.1 uncultured Roseivirgaceae bacterium | reverse complement strand
CAGGAAAAGGAGGCAATGACCGTCCTGTACGATCAGTATGCTGATGCTCTGTATGGTGTCATCTTACGGATTGTAAAGAAAGAGGAAGCTGCGGCCGAAGTGTTGAATGACGCACTTCTCAGAATCTGGAACAAGGCGGAATCCTATGATCCGACAAAAGCCCGGTTGTTTACCTGGATGATGCAAATAGCACGGAATATGGCCATTGATAAGGTCCGCTCAAAAGAATTTTCCCAGGCAAAGAAAACTGAAGACATCCAAAATCACGTATATTCTCCTGCAGGGTCTGTGGAACAACATGAAGATAATATAGGCGTGAAAGAATTACTCTCCCATTTGCGGGATGAAGAACAGATTGTAATTGATTTGGTATATTTTCAGGGCTATACGCAATCCGAGGTGTCGGAAGAAAAAAACATACCCATCGGAACGGTGAAGACGCGCCTTAGGATGGCAATACAGAATTTACGAAAGATTATAGGCAACACGTGAATATCCAGGAATACATAGCATCAGGCATTCTTGAGTCGTATGTACTCGGCGAGCTTACTTCGGCCGAGGAACAAGCGGTGGAAGATATGGCCCGTCAGTACCCTGAGATCCGGGAAGAACTGCAGAAGATCGAAGAAACGCTCGAACTGGCTGCCTTCCGTACCTCCGTAAAAGCACCTGCCGGCGCGAGGGAACAACTCATGGCATCCCTGGAAACCTCTCCTGCAAAGAAAGAAAAGGTTATCCCCATCGACCGTAAAAGGAATGAACCTGTTTTTTACAGGTATGTAGCGGCAGCATCGGTGGTTATTGCACTATTCTCCTCCTTCCTGGCCTATAATTATTGGTCAAACTGGAAACAAGCGGAAGAGGAACTGACAACCCTGATCGCTCAGAATCAGCAAATCGCGGAAGATTATAACCAGGTCAACCAGGAACTTGACGTACTTGCCCGTGAGGTCGCCATTTTAAACGACTCCTCATTTGTGCGTATCCCGCTGTCCGGCACGGAGAATTCTCCGGAATCCTATGCGACTGTTTACTGGAACGGTAAATCGGAACAGGTATATCTGAACATCCAAAGCCTGGCAAAACTATCCCGCGACCAGCAGTATCAGCTGTGGGCAATCATTGACGGCAAACCAGTGGACGCCGGCGTTTTCGATGTGAAAGAAGGTTTATTCCGACTGAAAGATGTAGGCGGAACTGCCACAGCCTTTGCCGTTACCCTTGAACCGGCTGGAGGAAGCCAGGTTCCTACCCTGGAGAATATGAAAGTGATCGGTGCCGTTCCGGGTACATAAACCCTTTTTCTAAATTTTTTTCTAAAAGAGAAATCCAATCACCTGGTTTATCTCGTAAGTAGGCTAAACAAATAAAAATTAGCTTATTATGAAAACCAGATATTATCTGAACAAGACACTGCAAGCCACCATGTTGGTACTGGCAGTCTTTTTTACCAGTTGCAGTGATGATGACGACAACGGTCCCATGCTGACTGGAGATTCGAAAACCTACAGTTTAAATTCTGTATCAAACCCAGGCATTGATGGCAACGTTACTTTTTCTGAATTATCAGACGGCAAAGTTTCCATTGACATCCAGCTGAACGGAACTTCTTCCGGAACGCATCCGGCACACATTCATTATAATACTGCCGCTGAGGGTGGTGGAATCGCCATTTCGCTTACTCCGGTTGATGGATCATCCGGAACCAGTACGACCATTGTTAACATGACGGATGATGGAATGATGATTTCCTATGAAGAGCTGCTGGACTTTGACGGATATGTCAACGTTCATGCGAGTGCCGCAGACCTGGCCACACTGATTGCCCAGGGGGACATTGGTCAGAATGAACTGATTGGTAATCAAAAAATGTATACACTGGCTGAACGTGATGTAGATGGCATCAGCGGTTCAGTGACATTTGAAGAGCGTCGCAATGGTGAGGCCCTGGCCATCATTCAGCTCTCAGGTACACCAGATAATGGGATGCATCCGGCCCATATCCATGAAAATACAGCGGCAGAAGGAGGCGCCATTGCCTTCACATTTACGCCAATCAATGGAACTACAGGTATGAGCATGACCAATGTGGCCATGTTGGACGACGGGACACCGATTACTTTTGATGACCTGTTGCAAATTGACGGATATGTCAATGTTCACCTAAGCATGGAAGACCTTGGGACATTAGTGGCACAGGGTGACATCGGTCAGAATGAATTGACAGGCAACAGCGTCTCTTACATGCTAAATGAAAAAGACATCATGGGCGTCTCAGGGGAAGCAACCTTTAGCGAACGGGTGAACGGAGAGACACTTGTAACGCTGGCACTTACCGGAACAGCCTTTACCGGAGATCATCCCTCACACATTCACCTGGGATCCGTGGCAGAAGCACCGGGTGCCATTGCCGTAACGCTGACAAGTGTTAACACCATGGGCATGAGCATGACCAATGTGACCATGACGGACGCTTCCGAATCCCTGAACTATCAGGACCTGATCACATTTGATGGATACATCAATGTTCACCTTAGTGCCAGCGAACTTGGCGTACTGGTTGCTCAGGGAGATATTGGTGCCAATGCAAATTAAACCTGAAAGATATTTTTTGTGGTTACTAGTTGAGTTTAGTTGTGGTGGCCCGGTTAATAAACCGGGCCATTTTTTTTTATTAAAGGGATCTGTTCTGCGAATTTCCAGGTATGCCTGTCTTCAATAATACAATCCTGCTAATACCGCCACTTTGCGTTATTCTCCGTTACCTCCTTTACCCGCAAGGCAGCAATACGTATGATTAAATCTTCAGGCAACGGTTTTGTGTTGGAGAATTGTATGGAATCCTTTGTGACCACAAATTCTTTCAATTCTTCGGCAAAGGGATTCAACGCCGGACCAGTAGGCGTGAAGGTGATATGCTTTTTGGCCGCGGCAAATGCAAACAGGATCCGCCCGGTCATCATCAGCACCGGCTTACCCCATTTCAGGGTCAGCTCCGCTTCCGGTGCCACGGACTGCAGGATATCCCGCATCCTGATCAGTCGATCACGGACTGTCCCGGAGGCTTGATCAATGTACCCGGTGACTGTTTCAGGTTTTGCCATTCAATTGATTTTACAGCTCTGAAGTTACAGAATTTCGTGTGGCTTCCCATGCCTGAATCGAGTACAGAGGTGAATAAAGGGCCAATCATCCATTACTGATCATAGTTCGGGTCATATTCCCACCAGTGCCGCGCTTCCGGATACAGGTTAGACCTCCCCCCGCCTGCGTATATTTTATCATTAAGTTCAAACGTGCTCATGAAACGCCGATTATTAAAAGGGCTTTGTTTCCTTGTGCCCCAGGCATTAGTAGCAGGATCAAAGAACTCAATCGTACCATTATAGAGAATATATCCTTTGCCCATGAAGGTTCCCCCTCCAAAGAAATACCCGTCGGTTACCGGCGCAGTCAGAGTGGTCCATGTCATGGTGACGGGATCAAATTCCCGTAAGGAAGTCCTTACGGATTTTGCGTGAAGGAAATAGAGTTTGTCCTCTAATGAAAATCCAAGGAAAGTATAGGGATCTGCAATATCGTCCAGCATAGGCATGACGGTCCAAGCGTCTGATGCCGGATCATAACGCCAGAAATTGTCCCCGCTACCACGGGCACTGAGCAAATAAAGCTGGCCGCTGGATTCCAGCAATACCCCCTGACTCAACGCCGCGGGAATATCTGCCTTGCGGGTCCATGTGCCGGACTGCAAATCATAATACCAAAACTGGGTCGACCCATCAAAACCGGAACTAAGACTGCCACCTCCCATATATACTCCGCTTCCTGCCCCACAGGCCAAGACACTTCTAATCGCTTCTCCCGGATACGTAGTTATGTATTCCCAGCTATTTTCGTCAGGAAGAAATTTCCAGATCTTTTTTGGTTCTGTACTGAATCCTACATACCCTTCTCCATTTGCCGTAAAGGATAATTGGTAATTATAAATGTCCTCATTAAGCGGAATATCAGCTTTTCTTCATGCGTAATGCCGAACG
>CAYGOW010000293.1:291-1001 GCA_964351425.1 uncultured Roseivirgaceae bacterium | reverse complement strand
TTGATAGGGATCATCAACATCTACCTGGTATCCGGCTGCCTTCAAATGAACCTGAGCCGATCGATTTGCATATAGGCCCGACGGAACTTCGACCAGGATCCGGTCGGCAGATACCTCGAGAACCTCTGCAATATTATCTGCAAAAGAAATCGTGTCATACCTCGCGTCCGGATTAAAATTCTCCCCCAGAATCTCCACCTGATTCCCGATAAATCCACTTGCCGGACTCATGGAGTAGATGACCGGTGACTTCATCCGAAGACCGGGAAACGTATCGGTCTGCGAACGTACGGTGACACTGATGTCATTCAGAGCCTGATCTATCACCTCCGGAATCAGTATCTCCAGCTCGGTGGTGGAAGCCGACTTAACTTCCACCTGGTACTTGCCAATCCGGACCAGGTTCTCTTCTGCCGTCGCCCCAAACCTTTCCCCGTGAATAACCAGGGATTCCCCATACGTAACTTCCTCAGGTGTAAAGCTCAGGATTCGAGGCTTCGTCAATACAAAAGGCTGAGTCTCCAATCTGAATTCCGAGTCCGCCAGCTTCAGACTGATTAAGGCATTATCACCTGCAACGCCATCGGGTACAATAACATATATGGTGGAGTCTGTACTTTTCAGAACAAGGGCCTCGAAGTCATCAAAGAAAACCCCGTTCTTTTCTGACTGGTAACTGAATCGTTTCCCTTTTATTAGTACCGTATCCC
>CAYGOW010000293.1:0-281 GCA_964351425.1 uncultured Roseivirgaceae bacterium | reverse complement strand
TATTTGGGGCTGACCGCTTCCAAGACTGCGGAATTGTACGGTTTTTCCGTACACCGTATGTGATTCGGTTTTTACAAATGCCCGGACAAAATACGATTTACCGGAGGATAATGTCGAGGTGACTGACTTCTCAAACTCCTCTCCCGAGGTGTAGGGAAAAAGGACCATGTCCGCTTCACCGATACGCGGTTCGTCCTCAATGCTCCAGACAAATCCGGCTTCCAGGATGGGCTCGTTGCCTCTGAGCCGGATACGGCCATGAAACGTGGCGCCATCCGGAC
>CAYGOW010000292.1:4609-5051 GCA_964351425.1 uncultured Roseivirgaceae bacterium | reverse complement strand
CGCCCCTGCTTCTTTGAGAATGTCCACAAACTGCCGTGAACTTCCGTCCATTATCGGCGCCTCAGGTCCGTCCAGTTGTATCAGGACATTGTCTATTTCCATACCCACAAGTGCTGCCAAGGTATGTTCAACAGTAGAAACACGGGCCCCACTTTGTTCGATGGTCGTTCCACGACTAAGATCTACAACATTATCAACATCTGCATCTACGATCGGCTGACCTTCCAGGTCAATACGTTGAAATTTAATCCCGTGGTCCGGCTTTGCAGGTAAAAAAGTCATGTTGGTTTCCACCCCCGTGTGTAGTCCTACCCCGGAAAGTGTAACCGATTTTTTTATGGTGTGCTGTTTGATATTCATGATTAATAAAAAGGAAAGCCACTTTGCAGTTCCTGATAAATTATTGCCATCGTGTCATCCTGATGAGCTATCTCACATTTGC
>CAYGOW010000292.1:0-4599 GCA_964351425.1 uncultured Roseivirgaceae bacterium | reverse complement strand
ATATCAATAATTATTGCCAAGTTACGAATATGTATAAGTTAGATTGCTCTTGGGGTGACCTGGAAAATATCTCTGAGTCAAAGTAGTAAGGCCCACTTGTTAGAAATAACGGGATTAATGTTTGTTACAATAGGGTATGTAATCTATCAAAGATCGGTGCCCGGAGTTTACTAATGTTCTTCCGCAGTGGCAGCCTTGAGCTTTTCTTCGAGGTCTTTTAAGCGATGGCTGAGATCCGGGAGTTTCCTGAAAATCGCGTAGGCACGGAAGAAGTCCTTGATCGGCAAAGCCGGCGCACCCATCAGATCAATATTGCCTTCCGGTGTTCCTTTGAGAATTCCGGATTTAGCCGCAATACGCGTTTTATCGCCAATCACAATATGCCCGGCAATTCCCACCTGACCTGCTATCGTCACATGTTTGCCAATGTTAGTCGAACCACTTACACCAGTCTGTGCTGCGATGACGGTGTGATCACCAATGGTCACGTTGTGCGCTATCTGGATCAGGTTATCGAGTTTGACCCCATTTCCTACAATCGTGGCGTCACCGTGCATCGTAGCGCAGTCAATGACCGTGTTCGCCCCGATATCTACATTGTTTCCAATGATTACATGGCCCATCTGCGGTATGGTCTTATAACTTCCGTCGGATTGCGGGGCAAATCCAAACCCGTCACTTCCTATCACGACACCCGAGTGAATAACACAGTGGGTGCCAATGACCGTATCTGCATATATTTTTACCCCGGGATGGATGATGGAGTAATCGCCAATGGTCACATTGTCCCCGATGTAGACATTTGGATAAATCTTGACCTCATTCCCGATTTTAACATTGCTTCCAATGTAACTGAAAGCCCCCCGGTAAATACTATCACCGGTAACGGAATTTTCTCCAATAAAACTTGGGGATTCAATGCCAACTTTTCGGTAGGACATGAATTTATGATATTCTTCAAGGAGTAAGGTAAAGCTGTTATAAGGGTCCTGCACCTTGATGAGTGTGGCATTCACTTTTTCCTTCGGCACGAAGTCTTTTCCGACAATTACTGCAGAGGCCTGGGTAGTATAAAGGAAGGGCTCGTATTTTACATTGGCAAGAAAAGAGATTTGTCCTTTTTTTGCGTCCTGTATTTTAGCCAGCATCCGGATCGTTTCCTCTCCATTACCGTCCACTTCCCCGCCGATCAGGGCTGCTATCTGACTTACCGTGAATTGCATGCAGTAAAATGTGGGGTTAATTCTGAAACTGCCTACAAAGATACATTTTTAGGGGAGCATAGGTAGTATTTTTTGACAATTTTGCTGATGGCTTTAATGTTAGGAAGGTCTGCTGCTTCGGCAATGTCTATTACTTGTCCTTTTTTGGTCAGAATATTGATTTTCTGACTGGTTTCGATGTATGCTTTATTGGTTAATTCGCCATGGGAAACCATGTATCTTGATTCGGATCGCAACAGGCCCATGTCATCTGCAATACGATGTCGCAACGCACGAATGTTTGTCTTGGTAAGCGGATCATTTGAAAGTTGAATCCTGAAAAGCTTTCTGTCGAGCAACATATTGCTGAGCAAGCTGAGAATATGATCATCGGCATATTGCCAGTGTTTAACCGAACCCCAAATATCATAATCATCAAGCTTTCCATACGCGTCCAATACCGCCGGATTTTCCTGAAAATCTGTAAGACTGTGTCTGTTTGCCAGAAATTGCTGCAATATCGGTGAGCAGGGCAGGGTTTCTCCGGATTCTGTCAGATCCCGGGCACGACTGATCAGGTTAATTAACATTTTTTCGGCACTCACGGAGGTTTTGTGCAGGTATACCTGCCAATACATCAGCCGGCGTGCATTCAGAAAATTTTCAATGCTGTAAATGCCTTTTTCTTCAACCACGATTTCATCCTCAACAACATTCAGCATAGTTACAATTCGTTCCAGGCCAATGGAGCCCTCTGATACCCCGGTGAAGAAGCTGTCGCGTTTCAGGTAGTCGAGTCGGTCAACATCGAGCTGACTGGAGATTAGCTGATGAAAGAATTTTCGGTCATAGGTATTCTGGAACATCCTCATGGCCAACGCGAGTTCATGGTTTAACTCGCTATTGAGCTTTTTCATAATCAAAAAGGACAGGCTTTCATGCTGAATTCCCTGTAACAGAGTAAATTCCAATGCATGAGAAAATGGTCCGTGACCGACATCGTGGAGCAGGATAGCGCATTGAGCCGCTGTTTTTTCCTCGTCTGATATTTCAATCCCCTTGGATCGTAAGACATCCAATGCGCGCCCCATGAGATGCATGGCGCCGACGGCATGATGAAAACGCGTGTGCAGGGCGCCCGGGTAGACGTAATCCGTAAGACCAAGTTGTTTGATGCGTCTCAATCGTTGTACCATGGGATGATCGATCAATTCCATGATCAATTCTCCGGGTATAGGGATGAATCCGTAAACCGGATCGTTAAATATTTTTCGTTTGCCCAATCTCTTGTACGATTATTGCGTAGACTATAAGCAGATTTAAGTAAGTTTATTCTGCAATCCGATAACTATGCAAAGATATAATATTTTATGGGCCGATGATGAGATCGACCTTCTCAAACCACATATCCTGTTTTTAGAGAATAAAGGGTATGATATAACACCGGTGAATAGTGGGACCGATGCCCTGGAAATGGTTGAAGAAACGCTGTACGATGTTGTTTTTCTGGATGAAAACATGCCCGGGATGTCGGGTCTTGAGACCTTGAACCAGATAAAATCGATGCGTCCGAGCTTACCGGTCATTATGATTACCAAGAACGAAGAGGAGCTGATTATGGAGGAGGCGATTGGTGCCAAGATTGCCGACTACCTTATCAAACCGTTGAACCCAAGTCAGATACTTCTCTCGGTAAAAAAGATTCTGGATAACAAGCGACTGATTACGGAAAAGACGAACCTGGGGTATCAGCAGGAATTCAGAAATATCAGTATGGCCTTCTCTGATGACCTGGATCACCAGGAATGGGTGGAAATTTATAAAAAGCTTATTTATTGGGAACTGGAAATTGATGCCACGGAGAATAAAAGTATGGCCGAGGTATTCAACATGCAGAAAGACGAAGCCAATAACCGATTCGCCCGGTTTATTAAAGAAAATTATGAATCATGGCTCAACGACCCGGATGCTGATAAGCCCATCTTATCCCACCAGCTTTTGAAGAAAAAGGTGCTGCCTTACGTGGGACAGGGTGCTCCGGTTTTTCTTCTGGTCATTGATAATCTGAGGTATGACCAATGGAAGATTATTGAACCTGCCGTGTCGGAATATTTTAACATAGAAGAGGAAGAGGCATATTATTCCATTCTCCCAACCACTACGGCGTATTCCCGAAATGCAATCATGAGTGGGTTACTGCCTTCAGAAATGGCAGAAAAATATCCTTATCTATGGGTTGGAGAAGATGTGGACGAAGGGAAAAATAATGCGGAAGATCAATTTCTGGAGAAGAATCTGCAACGCTTAAACCAGAAAATTAAATTCAGTTACCACAAGATTAAACGGATCCAGGAGGGTAAGGCCCTGGTCGATAATATCCGGAACATGATGAACAATGATCTCAATGTGATCATCTATAATTTTGTGGACATGCTCTCGCATGCCCGTACTGATATGGCCATGATCCGCGAACTGGCCCCGGACGAATCGGCTTATCGTTCGATTACGCGGTCGTGGATTGACCACTCACCGCTGTTGGAAGCAATAAAGAATATTGCGGAATTGGGCGGCAAACTCGTTATCACAACCGATCATGGGACAATTCGCGTCAAACGTCCATTCAAAATTATCGGGGACCGTAACACCAATACCAACCTCCGGTACAAGCAGGGTAAGAACCTTGGATACGCGGATGAGGATAAGGTATTGCAAGTGATGAAACCGGAGAAATTTTTCCTACCCAAAACCAATGTTTCCACTTCCTACGTGTTTGCGTTGGAGGACATGTTTTTTGCGTATCCGAATAATTACAACTACTATGTCAATTACTACAAGGACACATTCCAGCATGGGGGTGTTTCCATGGAGGAAATGATTATTCCGATAATTTCACTAAATTCGAAATATGGAAGATAGTGGAGGAAAGAAGAAAACATGGAAACATGTTACTCTTTCTGATCTTTCCCGGGTTGCACAAGAGATTATTTCTTTTGCCGGAGACCATACCATCTGGGTTTTTAAGGGTGAGATGGGTGCTGGTAAAACAACGATGATCAAAGAATTTGGCATTCATTTCGGACTGGTTGATCCTGTACAGAGTCCGACGTTTGGATTGGTCAATGAATACGAAGACAACCAGGGAGCTACCTACTATCATTTTGATTTTTACCGGATTGAAGAGGAGGAAGAGGCGCAGGACATTGGAGTTTCGGAATACTTTTATTCCGGAGACATTTGTTTTGTAGAATGGCCTTCCAGGATACCTCATCTGATCCCGGATAAATATTTACTCATAGAAATCGCGTTTAGCGCGCAAGATAAAAGGCAGATCACTGTCACCAAGTATGACTAAGAGAGAGACCTCAGGTTTTGCTCAGTTGGCCAAAGAGACTACCTT
>CAYGOW010000291.1:0-5067 GCA_964351425.1 uncultured Roseivirgaceae bacterium | reverse complement strand
GAGGCATCGAAAATGTACATCCCCGTACGCGAACCGACAAATAATTTGTCCTTGTAGGGAAAAATCGTTTCAATATCCCAGCCGATATTCTGACTTATTCCAGCCACAGGATTATCAATGGAGGTTATGTCGAATGTGCTCAGATTATAATAATCCACAGTATACATGTGGTTTCCACTGATAGTAAACCTTGCCATGGAACCACCAACACCCGCCTGTGAGGATTCCATCATTGAGGAAAAGGAGGCGACATTTACCATGGCGTCTGTCGTAGCCAGAAAGCCACGGTTATACATGAATACACCCGGATATACCATGTTATTGAGGTCTTCTTCAAATACCTGCACCTCCCTTACTTCCCGGTATTCAGTTAGAATAACCTCCTCCTGAGGAATCGTATCCATGTAGAATATTTCATATCGGAGCGGGAAAACATTCTCCAGGCGCTTGACAACCTTGACGTCATTCAGGTTGCTGATGTCAATGGCCAATAAGTCAATGTAACTGTCTGCGTACAGAATATTTCCCTTTGCTGCCATGTCATAATTTCCCGGGATATTAATGAAGGCTTCATTGACCGGGTTGGAAGGGTCGGCGTTATTGATGACATGAATCCCCTTGCCCGGTTCATTCAAAAATATGTAGCCATTCAGGTAATATATTTTACCCGGAGCGGCAATGGTTTGCGCTTCAATGACACCGAAGGCGTCGCGTATTGCCGAAGTTGTCGTATACACCGGCTCAAAGTAGGTGTAACTGTGTGTGATTTTCACATCATCCGAACAGCTTGTTCCGAATAAGACAAGGAGCATTAAGCTTAACAGGCCTGAGACTCCTAAGGGGCGAAGGGTATTTGATGTCTGCATAGTAGTTAGGTTTGAGGTATGTGCTAGTAAGACACACCGGACAGGTAAAGCGTTGGAAGCCTTACCTTTGGTCTCCTCATTAATTAGTGCCGGGCAGATATTGTACTTCGGTAATATATTTCAATACGAATTAACTATGCAGGCTTAGAGACTCGGGAGAATTTATTATTTTGGATGTTAAACCTGAATCAACCATGAGAATACTCCCGTTCTTTGCCTTCGTCCTAATTTTATTGATACAATCCTGTTCGCCCGATAAGGATACCGAATCCAATATTTTAGAAGAAGACCCACCTAATATCATCTGGTTTATGAGTGAGGACAACAGTCAGTACCTGGGCGTATACGGCAATGAGGAAGTGAAAACTCCCACCCTTGACAGTATGGCGAGGCACAGTGTGATCTACCGCAACGCCTATTCAAATGCCCCTGTTTGCTCGCCCTCCCGATCGGGGATCATTACAGGTGTCTATCCCGTTTCTATGGGGACACAGGAGATGCGTACGAATGTTGCCATACCGGATGAGATCAGGTATTATATTGATTATTTAAAGGAGAAGGGCTACTATCTAACGCTCCGCGCCAAGCGGGATTACAATATTGCCGGCCGTAAAGGGGATAGCTGGGGCCCTTTAAATTCGGGGGAAGAAGAATTAACAGATGCGTGGGACCAGGATGAGATGTGGAACCTGCCCGATGCGCTAAAGAACCGTAAGGAAGGCCAACCCTTTCACATGTTTTACAACACGTTTCAAACCCATGAGAGCCGAATACATGGCCCGGAGGTTGGTAAGCAAAATTTCCTTCAGACCTTCAAGTATTTGGGAGAAGATGTAGCCGATAGCTTGTGGAATACGATTGAACCGGTGGATCCTGCGGCCATTACGGTACCGGATTATTTGCCGGATCTGCCTGAGGTCCGCAGCGATCTGGCCCTTTACTATACCCTGATGGCCGCGCTGGATCTTGAATTTAAAATGTTCCTGAAGTATTTGCGGGAATCGGGCGAACTTGAAAATACGATTATCATCTACTCGAGTGACCACGGCGGGGTAATGGCCAGGTCCAAGCGATTTGCAATGGAAACCGGCTTGAAAATTCCACTTTTTATATGGTACCCTGAAAAGTACAGGCATCTCGCACCTGCGGAACCCGGCACTATGGTGGATGATCTGGTATCACTCATGGACGTTCCACCCACAATGCTGGAGCTGGCACAAGCCGATATTCCTGACTATATGGTTGGAAAGTCATTACTTCAGCGCGATACCTCAGCCGATAACCTGGTATTCGGGTTCCGCGGGAGAATGGATGAAACCACAGATATGGTCCGGACCATCCGCCAGGGAAAATACAGGTATTCACAGACCTTTTATCCACACCGGCCAGACGGACAAAACGTTCAGTACTTGTGGAATGCGTCCCATTTGGGTGCCTGGCAGAAGTATCACGAAGAAGGTAAAACCAATGATACAACGGCTATGTTTTTCACCACACGTGCTGCAGAGGGTTTGTATGATGTGGAGAATGACCCATACCAGATAAACAACCTGGCAGGAGATCCGCAGTTTGCTCCGATCGTTGCAACCATGCGTAAAACTCAGGTCGCCTTCCTGAAGGAAATTGGAGATGTTGGGTTTGTTCCGGAAGGTATTCTTTATGAAAGGTACCGGGATGATAGTGTTTTGTATGCGCGTCAATATGATCAGGAGTCCCTGTCCTCAATCATTGAATCGGCAGTCGATGCCACGGTGGCTCCTTCGCACGAGTTAATCAATTCCCTGGTGGAAAACCCGGAACCAGCTCACCGCTTTTGGGGTGCCATGGGAGCGCTTCAAATGGCCCGCGAAGGCAAAGATGTGTCAAAACAGCTGGCTGAATTAACCACGGATGAGAATGCCGATGTCCGTGCGACAGCTGCCGAGGGACTGTATTACGCCGGTCAGAAAGACCAGGCAAGGTCACTTCTATTTGAATTGCTTGATAGTGATAACCCGTATGTGTTGATTCGGGTTTTGGGGACCATCGAGTTTCTCGAAATAAATGCTTCACCCATTCAAGCGAAACTGAAAGCCTTGCAGCAAAGGGAACGTTCTATGTATGCGGATGACTATGTACAATGGTTGGCGGGGAAATTAATTGAAGAATAATGAGTGACATCGAAAAGAAGGCCTGCCCGAATTGTGGTGAGGTAACAATTGACAAATTTTGTCACCATTGCGGACAGTCGGCCGAAATACCACGGATCACCTGGAGTTTCATATTTGCAGAACTCCAGACCAGGTTATTTGGCTTTGATAATCGTTTTATACGAACAGTTAAGGATTTGACCATTCGTCCGGAAGTGGTGATACGGACTATCCTTGAAGGCGTTCGGGTCAGGTATTTCGGGCCATTAAGTTATTATTTTCTGCTTGTAACGATTTATGCTTTGTTAATCAATCTGCTTGAAATTGATCTGGCGGATGTAGCCCGTAGGATTACTGATGGAATGGATACCGAAGATGCTGAAAGCCAAGCCATGGCAGAAATGATTTATAGCAATATTTTTTCCAATTTTCGCTTGTGGAGTTTTTTGATGGTTCCATTTTTCACCATTGGGACTCGTATCTTATTTCTTAAACAAAAACTAAATTTTCTGGAGACATCGGTATTGGTTTTTTATTGCATGGGGCACCCGACTCTCCTGAGTATTTTGGTTCTTTTCCCTTTAAAGTTTTCGATGCTAGTACAGGCCAACAGCTATATCGCTATCATTTCATTTCTCTATTTTGCCTGGGCATGCGCCCGTTTTTATTCCGGAAACAAATTCTGGAATTTTTTTAAGGGACTGTTCGCTCAGGCATTGGCCATGCTCATTATTATGTTTCTGGGGATTATTGTTTCTGTAATGTACATAATGATTTTCCCTGAAACAATGGAGATGTTTCAATAGCCAAATAGTTCAGGGAGCCATGTGCTTAAGGCGGGTATAAAGGTGGTAAGCAGCAGTACGGCGATCATCGCGAGGAACATGGGTATCAGCGGACGGATCACCTGACGAATTTTTATATTGGCCACACTGCATCCAACGAATAGTACGCTGCCTACCGGTGGTGTGCATAACCCAATGCATAAATTCATGACCATTATGATCCCGAATTGTACCGGGCTCATCCCGAGTTCGGTGACAACGGGCAGAAAAATTGGCGTGAATATCAAAACTGCCGGGGTGATATCCATGAATATCCCCACTACCAGGAGGATCATATTGATAAGCAGAAGGATCACAATGGGGTTATCGCTGATCCCCATCATTGTGGCTGTGATTTCCTGGGGAATATTTTCGTACGACATCACCCAGGACATACCCATTGAAGTCCCGATCAGCAACATGACGATGGCCGTAGTTTTTACAGTCTCCAGCAAGATAGAAGGGATATCGCGACTACTGATTTCTTTGTATATCATAGCCAGAATAAAGGTATACAGGACTGCGATCGCAGATGCTTCCGTGGCTGTGAAAATTCCCGCAACGATACCTCCGATAACAACAATCAGCAGCATCAGACTGGGCAGTGCCCGCAGCATGATGCGTAAGCTATGACTCAGTGGAATCCGTTCCTGGCTGGAGGGAGCCTTTTTTCTCGAGAGAATGGCAGCAACAATCATCAGCGCCAGTCCGATTAATATCCCCGGAATATACCCTGCCAGAAATAAGGCCGCGATGGATGCGCCTCCACTGGCCAGGGAAAAGATGATCAGAATGTTGCTTGGAGGTATGATCAGTCCGGTGGTTGCCGATGCAATATTTACAGCAGCACTAAAGGGCTTGCTATACCCCTCTTTTTCCATTCTGGGGATCATGAATCCTCCGATGGCGGAAGCCGCCGCAACGGCAGATCCGGATATGGCGCCGAAAAGCATGCAGGCAAGAATATTCACATAGGCCAGTCCGCCAGGAAGCCGGCCGACAATTACCTTGGCAAAGTCAATCAGCCGGGTGGCGATCCCGCCCCTGTTCATTAATTGTCCGGAAAGAATGAAAAAGGGAATGGCCAATAAAGCAAAGCTGTCCAGGCCCGTGGCGATGCGCTGGGCTAGCGTTGTAACTGCAGGCAGCGAAGGCATACTCAGCAACAATGTAAAAAGCGAAGAAAGCCCGATGCTGTAAGCCACGGGAACCCCGATTGCAAGCAGAATAAAGAAACTGAGCAGGAGG
>CAYGOW010000290.1:0-5074 GCA_964351425.1 uncultured Roseivirgaceae bacterium | reverse complement strand
GTTGGGGCGTTCTTCCCTGACAGCAGAATACAATGGGAAGCCGCAAACCAGTGTGGTTAATTTTATTCTTGTCTGGAAATACACAGATGAGGGCTACCGCATCCTGGTTGACACTTACAGCTGGTAAAATGATATCAGTTTTGGCAGAAAAATGGCAAGGCCAATCAGTCCGGCACTGATAGAGAGGATGAGTACAGCCGCGGCCGCCATATCCTTAACTTTCCCAATGGTTGCATGATATTCGGGAGATACAAAGTCACAGACTTTCTCCAGCGCAGTATTAAATAACTCGCCGGAGATCACCAGGCCAATACACAGGATGACAAGCGACCATTCCATGAGGGTCAGTTGTGTATAGACACCCAGTGCAATAACCAAGGCAGTAATAATCAGATGTATTCTGCCGTTTTGCTCCGTAGATAAAAACCATCGAAACCCATTCCAGGCATGCCGAAAACTACTTATGAACCGGCGTGCGGAATGTTTTTCGGGTTTCATGCCTCCTGCTTTTTGGGGGCCTCGTACTTTTTAGGAGCATAAAGAAAGCCAAAAGCCTCGCAACCTTCCTTGGTGTGTGTTTCATGATGCACATAATGCGCATGAATCATCCTGTTCAAATATTTAGGACGCTTTTTTGGGCGCCATTTGATGCGTTGATGTACAATAATATCATGAAAGACCATGTAGAAAATACCATAGCATAAAATGCCAACACCTATTGAGATCATATACGGGTTGAAATTTTCTATGTAGTACATCAATAACGCAATGCTTGGGATGCTAAAAACCAGCGCAAACAGGTCGTTCCGCTCCAGCGTGTGCGAATGCTTTTTGTGATGTGACCGATGCCAGGTCCACAGGAACCCGTGCATGATATATTTATGGGTAAACCAGGCAACAAATTCCATAAAGAGGAATGTGCCAATGACCAATGCTATACAGGCGATTATAACCAGAATGTCCATTATCCAATAATACTTTTATGCAGATGGAAAACGTCTTTTTAAGACATCTTTCCGATAGTCAAATATAGTGTTTAACTGTCTCTCAACAAACATTGAATGGGCCATACGGCCCAAAAAACCCAGTGGCAATGCATAATGCACTTCGTCCGTTGCTTCCACCCCTTCAGGAACCTCCCGAAAGAAATGCTGATGATGCCACATCCGATAAGGCCCAACACGTTGTTCATCAACAAACATGTGCAAATGGTTTACCTGGGTAATTTCAGTTGTCCAAAGAACAGGTATTTTTGGAAAAATGTTCACCTTATAGCGTATGATTTGACCTGCATACATCGATTCTCCGCCGGAAATTTCGAGGATCCTGAAATTCATATAATCAGGTGTTATATATTTCAGATTACGGGGAGAGGAGAAGAACTCCCAGGCAGTGTTAAGGGAAACCGGAAGGATTTGCTTTCGGTAAATCCGATAGACCTTCATGATTCAATATATTCAACGATACCGCGTGCCATTTTCGGAAAAATGATGGCGTGAAAGGGTAGAAGCATATACCAGTAAATTCTGCCCCACAAACCCAGCGGCCTGAAGGTTGCAGTCTGGATAAGCATATTTGATTCGGCACCTTCCTGTATCTTAAATTCGAGCCATGCTTCCCCGGGAAGTTTCATTTCGGCATAAAGCAATAGTCGGTGTCGTTTTTCATCCGCCATAATCACACGCCAGAAATCAAGGGAATCACCGGCTTTAAGTTCGGTCGGACTCCTTCTTCCTCTGCGTAGACCTACGCCCCCAACCACTTTATCCAGTAAGCCTCGGATCTTCCAAAGCCAGTTACCAAAATACCATCCCCTGAAGCCTCCGATTCGCCATATATTATCTTGTACCGCGTGTATCCGATCTGATGAAAATTTTACCGTGCGTTTGTCCCGCAGGCACCCGTACTTGGGTACATCTATGAAGTCCAGGAAATTGTGCTTCATGGTTTTATTCGATACGGCGTCCTTCCAACTGGATATAATGTTTTTTTGATTGATCCTGCTGAATGCCATATCAAGTGCCTCCCGGTAGGTGAATTTGTTAACAGGGATCAGTTTGTCCAGGGCGTTGTTTTCAACCACAACATCATGTTTCATGCTCTCAACCAGGTTACGGGCCAGTGGATAAGAGGTGGTGGTGACGAAATATAGCCAGAGCGAGGATAATTTTGGTGTAAGGACAGGAACAGAGATAATGTACCTTTTCAGTTTTCTCATCTCGGCGTACTGTAATAGAATATCCTTGTATGTAAGGACGTCAGGCCCGCCGATATCAAATACCTGATCAAATGTTTTCTTATTGTCCAGTACTTTTACCAGGTATTCAATAACATTTCGGATAGCGATGGGTTGACACCTGCTTTTTAGCCATTTGGGCGCAATCATCACAGGCAACTTCTCAACAAGATCCCTGATGATCTCGAAGGAGGCACTGCCTGAGCCAATGATAATCGCTGCACGAAGAACAGTTAGGGGGACATTTGAGGTGCGAAGTACCGACTCAACATCTTTCCTCGATTGAAGGTGTTCCGAGAGTTGATCATCATTGGTGATTCCACTGACATAAATTACCTGTCGGGCAGTAGTTTGTTGTATCCAGTCAGCAAAATTTCGGGCGGTTAATTTCTCTGTATCCGCAAAACCGCTGTACCCACTGGTCAATGAGTGCACGAGGTAATAGGCAACATCGATGTCGCATGGTAATGCCGAGAGTGATTCCTTGTCTTCCAGGTCGGCCTGGATTACTTCTACCTGGGATAAGAACTCTTCGTCAAAATCTTCCCAGTCAAAACGCCGGCTGTCACGTACAAGGCAAACAACCTGGTGGCCCTCATTAATCAGGGAGGGGAGAAGTCTTCTTCCAATATATCCGGTGGATCCTGTAAGTAATACTTTCACCCGACGGCCTCCTTGTATGTATCTAATGCACGCTGACGAGCCGCTTTGTGTTCAACCAGTGGTTCCGGATAGTCATCCGTACAATATTCGGGTACCCATTCCCTGATGTATTTTTTGTCAGGATCAAATTTATCAGTCTGGGAATAAGGGTTAAAAATTCTGAAATAAGGCTGTGCGTCTGTACCAGTTCCTGCAGCCCATTGCCAACCGCCATTGTTCGAGGCCAGTTCATAATCAAGTAGCTTCTTAGCAAAGTAAGATTCTCCCCAGCGCCAGTCAATGAGTAAATGTTTAGTTAGAAAACTGGCCACAATCATGCGCACCCTGTTATGCATGTACCCTGTTTCATTCAGTTGGCGCATGCCGGCATCGACAATAGGGTAGCCCGTTTTACCCTGGCACCACCTTGTAAATTCAGCTTCATTGTTTCGCCAACGGATTGCGTCGTATTTCTGATGGAAATTGGTATCCACCACTCGGGGGAAATGCCAGAGAATTTGTTGATAGAATTCACGCCAGATAAGTTCATTTAAGTAGGTGCTGCTCTCCTCTTTAGCCTTTTTTGCCAACTTTCGAATGCTTACTGTGCCAAATCGTAAATGAACTCCAACACGGGAGGTTCCTTCCTCTGCTGGAAAATTGCGCTTCTCCTCGTATTGCTTCAATGTTTTTTCCCTGACATCGGGTGAAGGTATTTTGGTTTTAGTCGGAGCAAAGCCCATGTCCTCAAGACTTGGTGGATTTTGTAAGGGGCGCTGCGCAAAATTTTCGAATTGAAGTCCGGACGTGAATGATTCAAGATCTTTAGTTTCAAGCCTGGCCAGCCATTTTCTACTGTAGGGAGTATATACAACGTAAGGGTCGCCGTCATCCTTCACTACTTCGCTTTTTTCAAAAATAACATGATCCTTATACGAGTAAAATGGAATGTCATGTTGCGCCAATAGGTTATTGATGCGTTCATCCCGTTCTCGCGCGTAAGGTTCGTAGTCACTGTTGGTATAAACAGCACGGACCTCAAAATCCGAAAGAATTGTTTTCCAGGCTTTCTCAGGTGAGGTATAATCGAAATAGATGGAACTGCCTTTTTCTGACAATTCCTGATTCATATCACATAGCGTCTGATGGATGAATTCTACCCGGGCATCATAAGGATCTTCCAGATCATCCAGGATTACTTTATCAAAGATAAATACCGGAAGCACAGGAAAATCACCCTTCAGAGCCTGATATAAGGCAGCGTTGTCGTCCCAGCGCAAATCTCTTCGAAACCAGAAAACACTAACGGGTTGGCTCATTTCGACTTTAAATCATTAAGTTCTTTTTCGATTGCCTCAACCTCTTGCATTTTAGCCGCGTATAGCTTGAGGTCTCCGGATCGCTGGATATTCATGGCTTCTTCCAGCAACTTTTTACGTTTGTTTCGAAGCTTTTTTTCGGGATTACTTGAGAATAGTGAGAACATGCTGTTAGTTGTTTATTAATAAACAGCCAGCAGGCACAACTTGTTACGTATTAATAAATTATACTAAAGAGGAGGGGAGTTGGTGCATGATCATTTGGAACCAGGCACTGTATCGTGAGGGGTATTTAGAAATATCTTCCAAAATATCCGCAGGCCGCATGAATTTCCAATCGGCTACTTCATTGGGATTTACCTTTGGCGTTCCCTCAAACGTACCGGTGAACACATGATCATATTCGTGTTCAATAAGGTTTCCCAGTTGAGCTTTGTAGATAAACTTATACTGAAAGTCAAGATCCGTTTGAATCCCCATTTCTTCCTGAAGTCTTCTGGCGGTGGCATCTGCAAGATTTTCATCAGGCCGTGGGTGGCTGCAACAGGTATTGGTCCAGAGACCCGCGCTGTGGTATTTTTCATGAGCGCGTTGTTGAAGGAGAATATTTCCCTGGTTATCGAACAACAGAATGGAAAACGCCCGATGCAACAGCCCTTTTTCATGGGCCTCCAGCTTCTCCATTACGCCGATATTGGTGTCTTTCTCGTCAACCAGAATAACCTGTTCCATGTTACATGATATTTAATCTATGCCTGAAGTACGAATAGAATAACAATGAAAACTTATATCTGTTTCGAATTCGTATTCTTCTACTCATCACATGTGTAGGAGGTGTTTTCTTGATCTTTTTGAATAGAGAGTAATAATAAACGTA
>CAYGOW010000289.1:4410-5085 GCA_964351425.1 uncultured Roseivirgaceae bacterium | reverse complement strand
TATCGGGGCCACTGGCAAGCGCCTTTTCCTGGTGTTCAGTTTTGCCACCCTGATCCTGGTCATTGCCGTATTTGTTGATATCATCGCAAAAACTTTTGTTAACAATCCGGGTGTGGCTACCGCTTCCATCATATTCATCGGGCTTGCCATCGCCTTTGGCTGGGTAAATAAAGTTTCCGGAAACAAGCGGTTGGCTTTCGTTATATCCTCGATTATCGGGGTGATATTGATGTATGCCGTAGCTTTCCTGGGTGTCCGGATTCCCATTACATTAGGGTATGGCACCTGGATATTTATTTTAATGTCCTATGCCTTTGTCGCATCTGTTACGCCGGTTTCGTTCCTGTTACAACCCAGGGATTACCTGAGCAGTTTTCTGTTGTATGGGTTGATCCTTTTCGGAGTAGCCGGAGTTATTCTGGTCAATCCGGAAATTCAAATGAGCAATGAAATCAGGATGCACTCTGAGACGTTGGGCTATATTTTCCCGGTGCTGTTTGTAACCATTGCCTGCGGTGCGATCAGCGGATTTCATTCTCTCGTTGCATCAGGTACTACCTCAAAACAAGTGGATCGCGAAAAAGACGCGAAACCAATTGGGTATGGGGGCATGCTCATCGAATCGTTCCTCGCCATACTTTCCGTATGCGCCGTCATAGTGATCAGTCCTGAAGA
>CAYGOW010000289.1:2499-4400 GCA_964351425.1 uncultured Roseivirgaceae bacterium | reverse complement strand
CTTATCCCAGCTCACTGAAGTCGGGCCTGTCACCATGTTTGCGGACGGACTCGGAGGTATTATTGCGGCCATTGGTGTCGAGCCTGCTTTCGCCATTACCTTTGTGGCTTTGACAGTTTCGGCATTTGCACTCACTACCCTGGATACCTGTACAAGGCTGGCACGTTTTACATTTCAGGAATATTTTGAGCGGGAGAAACCGGCCAATATTCCGCCGATCATGACCAACCGGTTTTTTGCCACGGGCATTGTGGTTGTCTTGTCAGTACTCTTTTTATTATCCGGAGAATTCACCACCCTGTGGCCCATTTTCGGATCAGCCAATCAACTCCTGGCCGCACTTGCCCTGCTGGCTGTTTCAGTCTGGCTGATTAAAGAAGATGTGAAACCGGCGTTTGTCCTTATTCCCACTTTCTTCATGTTTGTGGTTACGCTCAGTTCCCTCTTCCTGGTCGCCCTGGATAATTTTGAGCGAGGAATCTATAGCCTTTCCGTCGTTGCATCCATTCTTTTTATCCTTTCTGTCGTACTCATCTGGTTTGCCCGTTCCAGTCTCAAGAAAGAACTTGAATTACCCGCTACCTGATCCATTGCTATTCTGAGCGCAAGGAAACAACCGGATTATTTCTTGAGGCCCGGAAGGTATGGTAACTAATCACCAATAGAGCTACCATCACCGCAATGAAACCACTGATAAGGAACTGCCAAACGGTAAGGGATATGTGGTATGCGAAATTGTTTAACCACTGATCCATCAGCCAATAGGCGACAGGAATTGATAAGGCGAAACCGATCAATAACTGAATGGCTACATTTCCGGTCAGGGAGCCAAATATATTGGAGGAGGAGGCTCCCATCACTTTACGTATACCGATTTCCTTTTGCTTGCCGTTTACTATGAGAATAGTTAACCCGAGTAAACCAAGGCATGCAATAACGATTGATAATACTGTTGCCGCCATCATCATCCGCTGCATGCGCCTTTCACGCGCATATTGGTACCGCATATTCTCTTCAATGATATCAAAGGCCAATTCTGCATCAGGGAATACCTCCTCCCAAACATTCTCCAGTACATCTACAACATTAGAGACTGGCTTTCCTGTGTATTTGAATACCACTTTGGGAACGGGTGAATCATCAAAACCCATGTCGCTGACCCCCGGAAAGATTATGTCGGGATTTTCGACGATAATTAGCGGCTCTATCTGATTGTGTAACGACGAAAAGTGAAAGTCTTGTACAACCCCGACAATGACGTGTGAACCGAATGCGTCATTGGGCAGTTGTTTGCCAAGAGGGTCGGTAAGTGCAAAGTACTCCACGGCTGTTTCATTCAGAATTACGGCCTGTAACTTATCGGCTGGATTGTCAGGCTCAAACGAACGACCCTGGGCCATAGTAATGGAGAAGGTTTCGAAATATTCCGGGTTGGTTACCAGTAGTCTTGCTTCGCGGAACACATTGGATTTGTCCCGAAAACCAATACTAGCCCATCCGTTGGTGCCCGGGGCATGAGTGCCCAGTCCCACCTGGCTCACATTCGGCAGTTGGGATAGCTGATTGACCACGGCTATTCCGTCGTCCATGGTTTTATTAATCATATCCGTAAGACCATCCGAGTCGGGATCTGGTGGAAGCTGTGCTGAGATCGTTGCCTGGGTGTCTATACCAAGATCACTGGTTTGCACATACTCAAGTTGCCGGTTCATGATGATTGTGCTGCTGATAAGAAAGGCAGTTACCATAAACTGGAAGATCACAATGGCACGACGGAAAAAGTGATTCCGCCCTGTTTTTACCTTCCCCTGAAGGACATCCGTGGTACGCCACCTGGCAAGCACCACACCCGGGTAAAATCCGGACAGAAGGCTAAGGATAAGAATCATCCCTGCGATCAT